>NZ_JASUTP010000001.1:0-264935 GCF_030445475.1 Thermodesulfobacterium sp.
TGCAGGCTGAGCTGGAGCCTCTGTCTTAGGTGCTTCAGGCTTTGGTGCCTCTTCCTTCTTCTGCTGACATCCTGCTAATCCAATCACACCAACTAAAGCTAAACTTAACATGAAAGATACTACCTTCCTCATCTCTCTTACCTCCTCCCTTTAATTTTTGATTTGTATAAAGTATTCAACTTTTATTTTTTTGTCAAGGGGTTTTTTTATCTAAATCCTAAAATTCTTTTTTAAAAACTAAACTCTTGTATAAACCTATTTTCATGTATTTTAATAATCTGTCCTGTTTTATATCAAGAAAGCCTAAAAGTTGAGAAGGAACTTTATATTTAAAAACATCTACTCCCCCGCCTATCCCTAACATATTGATTAACATGTTTGAAAGAGCAACTATAGCTGCCACATCACTTTGCAACATAAGGTCAGGGTCATGATGCGCTCTTATGGCAAAACAGATGTTTTCAGGGAATCCCCATCTTTTTAAAAGAGTAGCTCCAACCAAACCATGGTCTACCCCAAGTACTAACCACTCTACTTGAATAAAATCTTGTTTTGGATTTTCTTCAAAGGTTTCAATAAACTTATTTAACTCCAACTTAGTATAAAGATCTAATACAATTTTTCCTATATCATGTAATACTGAAGCTACATAAACTGCGTCTATTTTATTTATTGAAAAGCCTGCGTCTAAAGCTATTTCCTCAGCAATAAAGCCACAACCTAAAGAATGCAACCAAATATCTTCAGAACTTAATCCATAACCTATTAGATTTTTCTCAAAATAGTTTTTAGCTACAGAAGCGACAATAATAAACTTAATCTGGTTAACCCCAAGCAGCATCAAGGCTTTAAACAAGGAGTCTACTTTTTGGGGTAGTCCAAAAGCAGGAGAGTTAACTATCCTCAAAAAATTGGCTACGATACCAGGATCACTTTTGATAACTCTCTCTACCTCTCTTAAGTCTACATCTTCTTTTCGTAAAATCTCTAAGGCCTGCATAGCTACTTTAGGAAAAGTTGGAATTTTATCAACCTTATCAAAAATTTTTTCCAAAACTTGTTCTATCATAGTTTTTCTTCTTTTCCGTCAATTTTTATTTTGACAACCTTTTCTTCTAAATCTACCTCAACTTTTACACCACTGTTAAGCCCTACCCTAAATATTACCTGATCTTCTGGTATCATATATCTTTTAAACATCATCTTTACTATTTTTAGGTTTACCTCTGTAAGGTTTAAAAAATCGGGGTTGTTCTGGTATACACCACCTCCAGCAACCACAATTTTAGCGTTACCCCAGCTTATCCCAGAACGTTCTATTTCTTCTAAAAATAAAGGAATAAGAGATTCTCCAGAAAAAATTGTGACCCCTTCTTCTATTTCTAAATCTAAATCCTTATAAGGCAACACAAAACAACATAAACCACCTTGTGTTTTGGTTTTATCCACCACTCCTATAGCCAAACCACTTCCAAGAAAACCTGTGGTTAAAACCACTGGTTTATCTTTTAAAATTTGATATTGACCCATATCTACTTTCACTTTCATACTCAGTCCTTGTTTAAGTGAGGTCCATGATCCGATATTTTTTGGTAGGAGCGCTAACTACCTCTAAGCTGTCTATTTCTTGTAAAGCCTTTAATACGTTTCTTTCTTTAGCTTCGTGAGTAAGCATCACTATAGGAACCGCCTGTTTTTTCTTTTGTCTTCCAATTTGAACCACAGAGGCAATACTTATGTTATACTTACCTAAAACACCAGAAATTTTAGATAAGACTCCTGGTTTATCTATTGCAGAAAAACGAAAATAATACTTAAACTCTACGTCTTCCATAGGCTTTATTTTATATCTTTTTTTATCAAAGGTCAAGGGATACTTTATAAAAGGCTTCTTTTTAAAAAAAGAAAACTCTATCGCTGTAATAAGATCACTTACTACGGCACTAGCAGTAGGTTCTTTACCTGCCCCCAATCCATAAAGTAGAACGTCTCCTACAAAATCTCCTGTAACATAAAAAGCGTTGTAATTTAAACGAATAGAGGCTAATACGTGATTTTCAGGAATAAGGGTAGGATGAACCCTTACTTCTATGTGATTTTTATGTTTGATAGCAAAAGCTAAAAGTTTGATAACATAACCAAAATTTTTGGCAAAATTTAAGTCTATAAGGTCTATGTTTTCTATTCCTTCTACATAAACCTGAGATGCTTTAATAAAACTACCAAAAGCAAGAGAAGCTAAAATAGCTATCTTGTGGGCTGCATCCATACCGTTTATGTCTAAAGTGGGATCAGCCTCTGCGTAACCTTTTTTTTGAGCCTCTCTTAAAGCTTCTTTAAAATCTGTCTTTTCTTCCAACATTTTAGTAAGGATATAATTGGTCGTTCCGTTTACTATTCCCACTATCGATCTTATCTGATTCCCTATAAGTGCTTCTCTAAGAGTTTTTATGATGGGAATACCTCCACCTACCGAGGCCTCAAAACCTAGAAACCTTTGTCTCTTTAAAGCCTCTCCCCAAATTTCGTCTCCGTATTCAGCAAGTATAGCCTTGTTTGCTGTCACTACCTCTTTTCCCTTTTGTAAAGCCTTTAGCACATACTCTTTAGCCGGTGTAATTCCTCCCATCAACTCACACACGATAGATATCTCTGGATCCTCTAATATGTCTTCAAAAGAGGTGGTAAAAATCTCTGGGCTAACCGAAATACTTCTTATCTTCTTTGGGTCCCTTACTAAAATCCGTTTAATCACAGGTACTAATCCTATTCTTTCTTTGATAACCTCGCGATTTTTTTCCAACAACTCATAAACCCCTGTCCCTACCGTTCCAAAACCTAAAAGCCCTATCTTTACCTCCTTCATAAAACCCCCTTTCTTAATCTATCTTAAAGATAGGTCACATACCGAACACCCTAATCCTTCAACCTGGTCTTCCCCTAAATATATCACCTGTTCCTTTTTACAGCCATAACGATAAACGGTAACTCCTTTAAGACCTAACTCATAAGCCTTTAAATAAATAGCCTTTATTTCTTCAACGGTAGTCTCTGGAGATAAATTTATGGTTTTAGAAACGGCATTATGGGTATGCCTTTGGAAAACGGCTTGAACCAAAAGATGATTTTCAGGAGATATTTCATAAGTAGTTACAAAAAGTTTTTTAATTTTTTCTGAAATTTTTACATGTTTTAAGGTGCCTACTTTTTTTACCTGAAATAAAATCTCTTCTACCTCATCGTCTTTATAACCTTCTTTATACAAAAACTCTAAAAACAACGGGTGAAATCCTTTTAAAAGTTTATTCTCTAAAGTCTTTCTTTCGTAATAAATTCCAAAAAGAGGTTCTATCCCTGAAGACACACCAGCTATTAAAGAAATGCTACCTGTAGGAGCGATGGTAGTGGTGGTAGCATTCCTTATAGGTAGATTAAGACTATCCCAGAAGCTACCGTAAAAAGCAGGGAAACACCCCCTTTCTTTAGCTAAATGATGAGAGGCCTTTACAGACTCTTTTTCGATAAATCCCATAACCTTTTCTGCTACCTCTATTGCTCTTTTTTCTCCATAAGAAACCTCTAACTTGATAAGCATATCGGCAAAACCCATCACTCCTAATCCTATCTTCCTGGTAAGCCTTGTAATTTTAGCAATCTGCGGGAGAGGGAACCTGTTAACCTCTATTACGTCGTCTAAAAACCTTACTGCTAACCATATAACCTCTTTTAGTCTTTCCCAATCGATTTTTTTATCTTTAACAAAATTTGCCAAGTTTATAGATCCTAAATTACAAGACTCAAAAGGTAATAAAGGTTGTTCTCCACACGGGTTAGTAGCTTCGATTTCTCCTAAATGTGGGGTTGGGTTATACCGGTTTATGGTATCAAGAAACAAAACTCCAGGATCTCCAGATGCCCAGGCACAATAGGCTATCTTTTCAAAAAGTTCTCGGGCCTTTATATACCTTTCAACTTTCTTATTTCTTGGGTTAACCAGAGGAAAAACGTCTCCCTTTTTTACAGCCTCCATAAAAGAATCAGTTATCCCTACCGAAAGATTAAAATTTTTTAAAGCTTCAGGGTCTTTGCACTTTATTTCTATAAACTCTTCTATGTCAGGGTGGTCTACCCTGAGAATTCCCATGTTAGCGCCTCTTCTTTTCCCCCCCTGCTTGATAGCCTCAGTAGCGGCATCAAACACTTTAATAAAAGAAATAGGTCCACTGGCTATCCCTTGAGTGGTTGCTACTATATCTCCTTTAGGCCTGATTTTTGAAAAAGAAAAACCTGTTCCTCCACCAGATTTATGGATAAGAGCAGCGTGTTTTAGGGTTTCAAAAATAGATTCTAAAGAATCTTCAACAGGAAGGACAAAACAGGCAGAAAGCTGCCCCAAAGGAGTTCCTGCATTCATAAGGGTGGGAGAGTTAGGTAAAAAATCTAAATTAGCCATAAGCTGATAAAATTTTTCCTGATAAAAATCTACTTGAGAGTTACCACCAAAATTAAGCTCTCCTTCTGCCACGGCTTTGGCTACTCTTTGAAAAAGCTCTTCGGGAGTCTCTACTACTTCTCCCTCTTTTTTTAAAAGGTATCTTTCTCTTAGAATCAGCCGAGCTGTTTCAGTTAGATTAACAGGGGTTTTTGTCATAAAACCCAAAATTTTTAATGGTTTAGGTCTACCAGAACCAAAGTTTGATATTTAGGGTCAGGTGGATTTTGCAGGTCGATGTTTTGAAACTCTAAAGATAGTTTGTTCAGAACAAAGTTAAGAAAAGAGTCTAAAAGTTCCTTTTCGTAATACCAATGATTTTTTACATAATTTTCAAAACTTGCAAACAACATCTCTTTTATTTCTGGTTTAAGTTCACAACGATTTTCTTTTTCATAAAAAAGTTCGTTTATAACCTTTTGCCAAGAACTTTTAGGTAAAGCTTTAAATACAAATTCACCTTTATATTTCCAGTAAAAAAGAGAGGTGATGATAAGGCTACTCCAGGTTAAAAAGTTTACATCATAGTTTCTGCCTGGGAGGTTTACCTCTCTAATCCAGGCAAGGGTTGAACCAAACATTCTCTCTATCACAGGAGCCATATATCCGATCTCTTCGATATATCTACGGACGGTATTAACCTCGCTAATTCTTTTGAAAAAGGTATATTCTTCTAAAGTACCTATTTTTTCCGGACAAAAACATTTAATTTGATTGAGATTTTTCACCCAAACCCCTTCTAAGTATCCTTTATATGGTTGGTCAAGATATCTCAAAACCGAGAGGTCAAAATCTTTGCTTTTAACTATAGACAAAGCAAACCTTCTAAGATTTTTAAGTAAGGTTTGGGCTATTCTAAAAAGATCTTCGAGAAAATGTTCTTCTACCAATCGTTTAGCCACCTCCAAATTCCCCTGAGAAAGATATTCTATTCCTAAGTTTAAACTACCCCAGACTTTATCAAGACTTTTTTTAACCTGTTCTATCTCGTCTATCACTACATTATCAACGATAATTACCTTATTAGACAACCAGGCAAGCTCTTTTTTAATCCTATCTATCTGATAGGAATCTTCGATTGTTTCTAAAACTTTAAAAATCATTAAAGGTTCATCTCCGGTATAAACCATGATGTTAACCGGAGAAAACTCCTCTTTCCCTTCAGAAGGAGGAAGATAAACAGGTTCAATTTTCTTTAAACTTTTAGGATGCAACGGAGTATAAACATCTAAAGCCTCAAAATATTCAGGAATTCCTTCGTCAGCTAACCTTCCATTCCTCCATCTATAAGCTCTTTCTTCTACCTCTATCGGTATCTCCCAGATTACAGACTCAAGCAAAGCAAAATAAGTTTCTGGCATTTCTTCTCTTAAAAGTTCTATCATCCTTCTAAAGTAAAACTCTAAAGCTTCGTTTTTAAACTCTATAAAATAAAAATCATCTAACGTAAAATACGGCAAAAAATCCATAGCTTCTATCAGTTCCATATCATCTGGTTTTTTATATACCTTGATAAACTTTTGGAAAATGGCTATTAAAAAATCAAAATCTGCTACCCTCAACCATTCTACAACCTTACCTTCTCCTGCCTGAAAAAGCAATACAATCCAAGAAGCTACCCTTTCTGGTTTGATCCGATCTTTATACCAGCAATCTATGTCGAACATAAACTGAATCTGAGTCCCTTTAGCATAGGAAAGGAGTTCTACCGCTAAGTCAAGAGAAGAAGCTTTTATGGTTAGGAATAACTCTTGATAAGGTAGATTTTTTACCAAACCCTCTGGATAAGGAGAGTTTAGTATAAGTTTAGCTTTAGCTTCCCAAGGGACACTGAGCACTAATTCATATGCTTTATAAAAATCTAAAGCTTGAAGCTTTTTCTCTAATTCTTGGTCTGGACTTTTTAAGATCTCCTCTAACGTGAGACCTTCATAGGTCCTGTTGAAAAGCATCTTCATAATGAAAAACCTCCTTTTCTTTAACTACTACCACATCAAACCTTATATTTTTTATTTTACTTAAACTTTGAGAATTTTTAAACCAAAATTCTTCAGCTACCGCAAGAATTTTTTTCTTTTTTCTTAAATCAACCTTGTCTTCTGCAATAAGTCCTAAGTTTTGAAAATCTGCCTTCACCTCTACAAAAACCAATAAATCTTTTTTAACCGCAATCAAATCTATCTCTCCTTGCTTAGTACGAAAATTCTTACCTATAATCTTAAATCCCTTGGACCTAAGATATTTTTCTGCTAAACTTTCGGCTAAATTTCCTTTTTCTTTTGAGGAAAAAAGGCCGATTAATTTTTTAATCATAAAAAACACTGATAATAAGTTCTATGAACCTCGCAAGGACCATAAATTTTAATCTTACTGAAATGAAGCTTAGTCCCATAACCTTTGTGCTTTTCAAAACCATATTGGGGATAAACCTTGGCAAGCTCTTTCATATAGTTATCCCTTGCCACCTTAGCCAGTATCGAGGCTGCAGCTATACAAACACATAGATTATCACCATCTACTACCGCTTTCTGAACTCCTCGATATTCAGGAATCAACAAAGGTCCGTCTACTAAAACCACCTGAGGTTGAGGATTGAGCCTTTTTAAAGCTTCAAACATAGCCTTAAAGGTAGCTTTGAGGATTCCTTGAGCGTTTATCTCGTCAACGTCTACCTTAGTGATAGCATAGGTTAAAGCATGGGAACAGATGTAGTTAAACAGCTCTTCTCTTTTTTTTGGGGTTAATTTTTTAGAATCTTTTATTTCCTTAGGGTCAAAACCTTCTGGAAGGATCACTGCTGAAGCAAAAACCGGACCTGCAATAGCCCCTCTTCCAGCCTCATCTACCCCAGCTATAAGAGTATATCCACATTCTTTTAGATGACGTTCTAAATCTGAAAAACGAGTTATTAAAGATTTATAAGAAAAGAAAAAACAACCCTTTTTCTTCAACTTTAATTTCTAATACAGGAAGGGGCTTAGCCCCTTCCTGTATTATTCCATAACTTTGTTATCAAACCTTTCTTTGATACGAGCAGCCTTACCAAAACGTTCTCTAAGATAGTAGAGTCTTGCCCTTCTTACCTTACCTCTCCTAACAATTTCTATTTTTTCTATCCTTGGAGAATGTAAAGGGAAAGTTCTTTCCACACCTACCCCAAAGGAAACCTTTCTTACCGTAAAAGTGGCGTTAATTCCAGAGCCCCTTCTCCTAATCACTATCCCTTCAAAAACTTGGATTCTTTCTTTTTCCTCTCCTTCTTTTAACCTAAAATGAACCCTCACTGTATCCCCAGGATTAAACTTAGGAAGATCTTCTTTTAAATAACGTTTTTCTACCTCTCTTACCAAGGGATGCATAAAATAACCTCCTTCTTATTTACCATACCTTTTAGATTTTTAAACATAAAATGGGGAGGCCGACGGGACTCGAACCCGCAACACCCGGGGCCACAGCCCGGTGCTCTACCATTGAGCTACGGCCTCCACCTTAAAGTTAAAGTAATATTATAGTATACCCTATAGAAAATTCAATAGCCTAACCAAAACTTTACCTTAAAATCCAACAAAGTTTTGATGTAAACTATCAGAACTTGTAGTATAATCAAAAATCATAAAAACATAACAAGTATTTAAATACATCAAAACCATGACCAACAGAATAAATCCTAACCTTCTTACCTTGTTAAGGGTGGTATGTTTACCTGTTCCTTGCCTACTTCTTTTTATAAACTCATCGATCGCTAAATTAATGGCCATAAGTTTGTTGTTATTTCTTTCTCTAACCGATTATTTTGACGGCCTCTTAGCCAGAAAATATAACCAAACCTCAAAACTTGGTGCCCTTCTTGACCCGATAGCCGATAAAATCTTTGTAACTACCATCTATCTTATCATGGTAAAACTAGACTATTTCCCTTTTTTACCTGTCTTTTTTCTTCTGCTGAGAGAAATTCTAATCTCTTTTTTAAGAAGTATACTTCCTCAAACCATGAAAGTTAATCTGATAGCTAAATTTAAAACTTTCTTCCAGATGTCCTTAGCTGTAGGGGTAATATTTGCTAAAACCCTCTATCCTGCCCTAAACCCTACCTTAGTAGAAATACTTGTTTGGATAGCAGTACTTCTTTCTTACCTTAGTGGTTTAAAATATATTTTACGTACTATTAATAAGTTAAATTATATTTTTCAAAAACAATTTCAAAATAAACTGCTCTATGAGGTTTTTTGTCCTTTGTTGTTATTGTTATTTTTTCCGTTTACAGAAAACTTTTTCTGGGTGGTACCCTTTCTTATAGGGATGTTATTTTTAAAAGGTGTTAACAAATTAGAGACAGAAAAAAAAGAAAAACGATTTACTTTTTTAGGATTTTCCTTGTTATCTTTAGCGGGAATACTTGAAGTTATCTTTTGGGGAAAGATACAATTTTCAATACTTTTCTTGTTGTTTTATCTAATCTTAAAAGAAGGGATTAAAAGTTTTAACATTATAAAAGAAGCTTTTAAATTCTAATTTTCTGGTTCTTCTTGTTCTTCTTTTTTACCTGGAAATGGGATAACCTTTTCTTCAGGTTCTTTTTTTTCTGGTTTTTTGGGGATTTCTTTTTTTTGGCTGAAAGAAAATGAAGGTTCGGTAAACTTAATAGGAACTGCTTGTTGATAAAGGCTTAAAAGAGTCTTAGGTATCTCAAGGGTATACCAAACTATATGAATCCTCTGTAAAGTAATCGTAGGTATCCCAATTAAATAAGGATAAAGTCCTGTTTTATCAAAGTTAACCAAAGCAGGCCATTCTACCTCAAAAAACTCCTTTTTTTCTAACACAAACTGGATGCTTTCAAAAAGAGGATTATAACAAACGATACCTAAAAAAAGGCCTGTCTGCAGCTGAAAAAGTACAGGTTGTTTACCTACAGGTTGTTCTCTCATATAAATATTTTATTCTCCTTTATGGTTTTTGCAACTTTGATTTTTAGTACAGTGTATGCCTTAATAAACTTTAGGTTGTAAAAATTACTTTTTATGTTTAATTTAAAAGTAAAGATTTAGAAAAATTGGGTCAAGTGTAAAAGAAGGGGGGGTTAATGGAAAAAGCTCAAATTTTAGATCAACTTCAACAAAACCCTGAGACTATAGATTGTTTAGTTTATCAAGCGGTGTTTGAAAAAAGAGGTCTTTTAAATGTATTACATGAAACACTAAATGATTTAGGGTTTCGTGGTTATAGCATTTATCCCTTATATAGGGAATTTTCGAAAAAATTTCTTGGGTTTACCGTTCCTGCGATAAACATTCGAGGGATGACTTATGATATCGCAAGGAGTATCTTTAGAACAGCCAAAAGACTTAAAGCCGGAGCTTTTATCTTTGAGATAGCCAAATCTGAAATAGGGTATACCAAACAACCTCCGTTAGAGTATGCTACCGTAATTTTAGCCGCTGCTTTTAGAGAAAACTATCGTCTGCCAATCTTTATCCAGGGAGACCATTTTCAACTTAACAGAAAATCCTTCTTTGCAAACCCTGAAAGAGAAAAAGAAAATCTTAAAAACCTGATAAAAGAGGCTATATCAGCCCAGTTCTATAACATAGACATAGATGCTTCAACGTTGGTAGACTTAGAAAAAGAGGATGTGTTTGAACAACAGAGATACAACTATGAAGTAACCGCAGAGTTTTGTGACTTTGTAAGAGAAAACGAACCTAACGGGATTAAAGTAACCTTGGGAGGAGAAATCGGAGAGATAGGAAGTAAAAACAGCACCCCAGAAGAACTAAGAGCCTTTATGAAAGGGTTAAATCAGAGTTTAAAAAAGGGAGAGGGAATCTCTAAGATTAGTGTCCAGACAGGCACCACCCATGGTGGGGTGGTATTACCTGATGGGAAAATAGCTGAAATCAAACTTGATTTCAATACGTTAAGAGAGCTTTCTAAGATAGCCAGAGAAGAGTTTGGGCTTGCAGGAGCCGTCCAGCATGGAGCCTCTACCTTACCTGAAGAATACTTTAGTCTTTTCCCAGAAAACGAATGTGTAGAAGTTCACTTAGCAACCGGCTTCCAAAACCTGCTTTACGATCATCCAGCCCTTCCCTCTGAGTTTAGACAAACAATCTATCAGTATCTTAAAGACAACTTCAAACAGGAATGGAAAGAAGGAATGTCAGAGGCACAGTTTATCTATAAAATCAGAAAAAAAGGGTTTGGTGCCTTTAAAAAAGAGTGGTGGGACCTTGATTTAGGAGTAAAAAAAGCCATCTTAGAAGATATGGAAAAGCTTTTAGAGAAAATCTTTTTACGGTTAAACCTTAAAGATACTGAAAACCTGATAAAAGATTTGTTTAACCTTTAAGTTTTATAAAATTACCTGGTAAAACCTGGACTATTCCTTTAAACTCAAGTTCTGTGATGGCTGACAAAACCTCAGATGCAGGAAGGTCGGTTTGCAAAAGAAGGTCCTCTAAGTGGATAGGATAAGATGAAAGAAAAGATAACACCTCTTTTTCCTCTTTGGTTAGTTTTTCTTGAGTTGCCTCAGCTTGACCAAAATCAAACAGGTTAGGAATTTTATCCTTTTCTTGTACTCCCAAAAATTCTAACAATTCTTCTGGAGAAAAAACTGGTTGAGCCCCTGATTTTATGAGAAAATGGGTACCTTCACTTTGAGGAGAAAAGATACTCCCTGGAACAGCAAACACTTCTTTGCCCTGATTTAAAGCCCATTTAGCGGTGATAAGGGTTCCGCTCCTCTTCCCGGCTTCTACAACCAAAATAGCCTCTGAAAAACCACTTATCAGTCGGTTTCTTGTGGGAAAATTTTCTTTTCTTGGAGAGGTGCCAAAAGGAAACTCTGAGACTACAGCTCCATATCCATCAGAAATTTTATCGAATAAAGGTTTATTTTCAGGAGGGTACACCACATCTAAACCTGAGCCTAATATTGCTATCGTTTTACCCTCAACCTCTAAACACACCTTATGTGCTATCGTATCGATCCCCCGTGCAAGACCAGATACCACGACTACACCTGCCTCTGCAAGCCTTTTAGAAAACTTATAGGCTACCTCTTTTCCATAGTTAGTAGGCCTCCTTGATCCGATTACCCCAACCGAAGGACTTATTTTCTCAAGATTACCCTTTACATAAAGAAAAATAGGAGCATAAGGGATAAGTTTAATTTTTTCTGGGAACTCTTTGTCCTCTCTAAAAAGAATCTTTATTCCTAATTTTTCTGCCTTTTCAAACTCTTTAAGACCTAAAATCTCTATTTCTTTAACTTTGTATTTTTTATAAGCTAAAATTTCCTCTAAAGGGATGTTTTCCTCAAAAAATTTTACGGTTTTTAAGACGTTTTTTTCTTTAAGATAAAAACCAAGCCAAAGGATCTTTTTATCCATCCATAAACCTTAAGGTCAAGTTTTGCCTGGAAAGCTTAAAATCTATAAAAGAGGAAAAACTTTCTAAAAACGCTTTAAGGCGTTCTAAAATTTCGAGTTCTAAAGGTTTATCCCAGTTAAACTCAACTGATTTCCCTTTGATGGTAATCACAAGTTTACCTTGTTTTAAGTTCAAAAATAAAAGCTCACCAATCCCACAAAACAAACCTTTTACAAGGTTATTAGGAAGGCTTACCTCTCCTTTCTCTTCTTCTACCACCTCTTTTAAGACGTTATGTTTGAAAACTAAATCTGCTTCCCAAAAACCTAAAGTCTCTTCTAACAAAGCTTTTAAGTCCCATGGTCCTAATGAAGTATCGTTTATGTCTGCATAGGCTATGTCTAAACGTTGCAAAAGTTTTTTAAGAAGGCTAAAAACCTTTTCCAACCTTACGGTTAATTCTTCTGAGGATAACACGTCTTTTTTCATCAAAAGTATCTGAAGTTCTAAAAAAGCCCCTTGCAATATTCCTCTGAGATTATGAAAATAACCTTGGGTTAAACTTCCTAAGGCCAAAGTTTTGCAGAAAAAAAGATCTTCTTTCATTGTTCTTTCAAAAGTTCCCTTGAAAGTAGGGCTCTTTTAAGGGTTAAAGGGTCTACAAACTGTAAATCCATACCCATAGGTACACCACAGGCTAACCTGCTAACCTTTATAGGATAGTCTTTCAGCACCTGTAAGATGTAGCTTATGGTGGCTTCTCCCCCTAAGGTTGGAGAAAGGGCAAAAATAACCTCTTCCACCCTTCTTTTTCTTATCAAAGAAAGAAGTTTATCCATTTCTATCTCTTTAGGACCTATTCCATCTTTAGGGGATAGAAGATAGTGTAACACAAAATAATATCCTTTATATATACCTGTATTTTCTATGTGAAAAAGGTTAACCGGATTTTCTACGATACAAAGAGATTTAGCCTCTCGGGTATCATCATTACAGATTTTACATATCTCTTCTTCAGAAAGATTTCTACAAAACTTACACAACCTTACCTTATAAGGAAGTTCTTTTATTAAATCACCTAAGGTTTCACAGAACTCAGGCTTTGATAACAAGAATAAAGCAATCCGAGTGGCACTCTTTTCTCCTATGCCTGGAATTTTAGAAAGAGATTCTATAACTTTTCTTAAAGTAAGTGGATAACTAACTGACATAACGTCTAAAATAATCCAGGAAGGTTGAAACCTCCTGGTAACTTCAAGCCACCGGTAATCTTTGCCATTTCTTCTTCTACCATTTCTTTAGCTTTTCTTAAGGCTTCGTTTACTCCGGCTAAAACCAAATCTTCTAACATCTCTTTTTCTTCTGGGTTTAAAAGTTCTTTTTCTATTTCTATAGAAAGGATTTCTTGTTTTCCGTTAGCAGTAACGGTTACCATACCTCCACCTACCTGTACAGTAACCGTCTTTTCTTCAAGTAACTTTTGAGCCTCTTCAAGTTTCTTTTGCATCTTTTGAATTTCTTTCATCATTTGTTGTAATTGGGGTGGTAGCTTCATACCTTTACTCCTGGTTTAAGATTTGAATGTTAGCTATTTTAGCAGAAAAAATAGACAAAACCTCCTTTACTTCAGGCCTTTCTTTTATTTCTTCAACCTTAGGTTGAGATACAGGCTCAACCTCTATGTTTACTGTTTTTTTAAAAAAATCTTTAATCTTTTCTATAAGTTCTTCAAAATGTGGAGAATTTTTTAGTGTTGTTTTAACTCTTAAACGTATATGGGAGGCATCAAAAGAAGGGTCAGGTAAACTTTTGGCAAGACCAAACAAAAGAGGACGTTCCCTTTTAAGTTTTTCTAAAAACTCTTGCCAGGTTTTCTCATCGGAAACCTGAGGCTCTTTTTTTTCTTCAACTTCAGCTACCAAAGGTTCTGAGCTTACCTGACGAAAGGTAAGGTTAGGAAGGCTTTCAAGTTTTTCTATAAGTTTGTTTATCGGAACCAATTTAGCTTGTTCACAAATCCTTACCAAGGCTAACTCAAACTGGAGTTGTGGATAACTACTTCTTCTTAAAACCTCAAGGTCTCTGGTAAGACTTTGTAAAATCAAAAAGATTTCTTCCAACTCATACTCTAAAACCAGTTCCATAAGCTGAGGATTTTGGAATGGCTGAGTTTTTTCATGAGGTAAGGCTTTCATCAAGAAAAGTTCTCTAAAAAATTCAGTAAGTTTTTCCATAAGATAGACTAAGTCAGTGCCTTGTTCATAAATTTTTTGAGCTACTTCTAAGGTTTTTTTAAGATTCTTTTCTAACAATACCCGGGCTAACTCTTCTACCAAAAGGGCTTCATGCCATCCAAAAGCCTGGATGATATCCTCTTTGGTATGACTACCATAGGCCATAGCCTGATCTAAAAGCGATAAAGCATCTCTTAAGCTACCTTGAGCTTCCTTAGCGATAAGCCTTAAGGCATCTTCTTCTATTTGATAGTTCTCTTTTTCACAAATAGACTTGAGATGCTTTATTAACTGAGGAAGGTCTAACTTTCTAAAATCATAACGTTGACATCTCGAAAGTATAGTAGGTAAAAGTTTGTTAGGCTCTGTGGTAGCTAAAATAAAATAAACGTGGGAAGGAGGCTCTTCTAAGGACTTAAGCAAGGCATTTGAAGCTTCTTTAGTAAGCATATGGGCTTCGTCAATGATATAGACCTTAGCTTTACCTCTGGTAGGGGCATATTTAAAGTTTTCTATGATTTCACGGATCTGGTCTATACCTCTGTTTGAGGCAGCATCTATCTCTATAACGTCTACAAAAACCCCGCGGTTAATCTCCAAACAATTAGGACACTGATTACAGGGCTCGTAACCGTCAATTAAGTTTAAGCAGTTTAAAGCTTTAGCTACAATCCTTGCTATCGTAGTCTTACCTGTTCCCTTGATGCCAGAAAATAAAAGGGCATGAGAAAGTTTCCCAGATTTTATAGCATTAGCTATAGTCTTAACCACATGGATTTGACCGATTACTTCACTAAAAGTTTGAGGTCTATACCTTCTGGCTAAAACCAAATAAGACATGTTTACTATTTTAAAGCTATTTTGAAAGTTTACAACCGAAACCTGAAATCCAGCTCTCTTTTAATTTTTCGATTTCTTCCTCATATTCTTTTGCAGGCCTCTCTATACCACAGGTAAGACACCTTACCTTAGCCTTAGCTCAGGTGCCCTCTAAAACCGCCTTTCCTCCACAGTACTTACACGTAAGATAATTCTCGCTCTCCTTTGTTTTATAACTTTCTGAAAACCTGTCCATTTTTCTCTAAAAAAATCGAGTTACTACATATTCTGCAAAAGGAAGACAGGCTGTAAAGGCTGGAGAAACGGCATTTAAAATATGAAGGCTATGTTTGTCCCCTTCTATCACAAAATCCTGAACTAATTCCAAAGTATTCTTGTTTAAAAGTTGAGCTCTTATCCCTGGCTTGCCCCATCTGTTAAAACCTTTTTCATCCATTTGATAGACCAACTTTTTAGCCTCCTTTATCAGATAACTCCTGTGATATTTCTTCAACTCATCCCAGGCAAGACTTCTAAACTTAGGATTTTTAAAAAAGAGCAAGCCTAAATAACCTGTAATTTCAACCAACTCAGAAAACCTTAGGTTAGAAAAAATCTGATAGTTTTCTCTCGAAAAACAAGGGGTAGCCGTAGGGCCTATTTTAATGGTACCGTCAACTTTTATCGTAAAATGAACACCTAAAAAGGGATTTTTAAGATTTGGTGTGGGATAGATATTTCTCGAGATAAACTGAGAATTGCCTGTATATTCCAAATAAAGTCCTTTGAAAGGTAAGATAACGTAGTCTTTACCAAAACCAAAGTCTTTGGCTATCTTATCCGCATAAAGACCGGCTGCGTTGATGATTTTTTCTGCAGAAAAAACAAGGTCTCCTGCTAAAACGGTATTTTCACCAAGTCTTTTTTGATAAGGGGTTTTAAAGAAAAACCTTACTCCTTCTGCCTCTAGGTCTGTTTTAAAAGCATGTAGGATCTCTATCGGGTTTACGGTAGAGGTGGTAGGACTCCAAAGGGCTAACTGAAAGGTTCTTGCGTTAGGTTCGATTTCTTTAAGTTCTTTTTCATCTATCAGATAAACTTCTACTCCGTTAGCCTCACCCCTTCTTTTTAGTTCATAAAGGGTAGGAAGGTCTTCTTCAGATTTAGTTACTACTACCTTTCCACATTTTCTAATACTAAGGCCTTTGGCCTCGCAATAACGAGTAAGTTCTTCGTTACCCTTTTTGGTGAATTTAGCCTTTAGCGAATCTGGATAGTAGTAAAAACCTGCATGAAGCACCCCACTATTTCTTCCACTACTATGAGCCCCCAGTGTCTCTTCTTTTTCTAAGACAATGATTTCTTTTTCTGGAAAACGCGTTTTTAATTTTAAAGCCAAAGCAAGTCCAACGATGCCTGCTCCGATGATAAGAAAATCTGTCTTTATTTTTGGCATAAGCTTAAATTAATTAAGTTTTTTCTTTAGTCAAGGCTTGCGTTTTTTTCAGTTGAAAAAAAACAAAAAAACCCTATTATTTAAACCATGAAAAACTTAGTTCTTTACAGGTCGCTAAACTCCTTTTTAAAAGAAAAATTTGGAGAAAAGGTAAAAAAAATCCCCTTAGATGCTGGGCTTACCTGTCCTAACCGTGATGGGACCAAAGGATATGGAGGATGTATTTACTGTGATGCCAAAGGGTCTGGAACCGGGCTTTATGCCCAAGGTAAAACCCTAGAAGAACAGGTTTTATACTTCTTAAATCTCTATAAACCTAAAGGATTTAATAAGTTTATCGCTTACTTCCAGTCGTTTAGTAATACCTACGCAGACCCTCAAACCCTTAAAAGATTTTATGACGTCTTGTTTTTAGACCGTTCCATCGTAGGGATGGCGATAGGGACTCGCCCTGATTGTTTAAACGAAGAGATAATCAAACTTTTACTTAACTACATAGATTTGGGTTACTACGTATGGGTAGAGCTTGGATTACAAACCATCCATAACGAGACCTTAAAAAAAATAAATAGAGGTCATACCTTTGAAGATTTCTTAGAAGCCTATCATCTGTTAAAAAAGTTTGGTATACCGGTGGTGGTACATATTATCTTTGGATTACCTAGAGAAACCAGAGAAATGATGTTAGAAACAGTAAAAACCCTTGGTAGACTTAAGGTCGACGGAATTAAATTTCACGCCTTATACATCCCTAAAGGGTCTCAAATTGAAAAACTGTATCGTCAACAACAGTATACCCCTTTAGACAAAGAAGAGTACGTTTCTTTGGTGGCAGAAGCTTTAACCTATCTTCCAGAAACAACGGTGATCCATAGACTCTGCTCAGAAACGCGAAAAGAAGATTTGGTTGCACCTCTCTGGGTTGCCCAAAAACACGAGGTAGTATCTCAGATTCAAAAATTTATGCAAACCAACCAGCTTTATCAAGGGAAAAATTTTAACCGTATTTAATGTTTTATCTGCAGGTTGTTTATTATGGTCTTAACCCCTGGTACACTTTTAGCTATAGCTACTGCTTTAGACCTCTGATATTCGTTTTCTACCACCCCGGTAAGGGTTACCACACCGTTTACCGTATCTACATCTATAGAAAAAGCTTTTAGATCTTTATCTTCTATAAGTTTCATTTTGATCTTAGCGGTGATCTTGGCATCATCTATCTGTGTACCGACACTCCTTGGATCAGTAGCCACCTTATATCCTGCCGCAACTCCACCACCCACCAATACCCAACCACATCCTCCAAGGTTTAACCCTAATCCTAAAATCACCAAAGCCAACCCTAATTTTTTAAAAATCATCTGACTAAAGGTTTCTTGATTTTTTCCGATTTTATATCTAAAATAAAAATAACTAAGCATAAGGAGCCTCCTTATGAAAATAGAAAATAAAAACTTAGCTTTTTTTAATTTTACCATAAAACCTGAAAAGGTAGAAGGAGGGGACAGCTCCTTCGCCGAATATCTAAAGGTAGCTCTTTCCGAATTAGAAACACAGGAGTTTTTACAAAAGACCCAAGAAGAGAAAACCCAGATGGCTTTTAACAAAATAGAGCAAACTCTAGAAATCTTAGAAAGTATGGTAAACACCTCTTTATCTTCTTCAAAAGCAGAAACTATAGGAGACTTCTTACTTTCGCAAGCGATGGAGATAGATAAGATTGTCTCCTCTTTACCTGAGTCTTATACCAAAAAATTTATCAAAGACTGGGCCTTTCTCCTTGGGGTAGAAGCCCAGAAAATAAAAAAAGGATTTTATTCTTAATACCTTTTTCTTAAGGCTAATTCTAACAGTTTTTGAATTAAACTTTCAAAGGTATAGCCTGCTACTTTAGCAGCAAGAGGTAAAAGGCTTGTTTCTGTCATACCAGGGATGGTATTAGTTTCTAAAACATAAATTTCTTGGTCCTTTATGATCATGTCTGTTCGGCTATAATGTCTTAGTTTGAGGCAGTTGTGTGCTATCAAGCCATAGTTTTGCGCTTTTTTTGTCAGCTCTTCTCCTATAGGTGCGGGGCAAATTTCTTCTGCCAATCCTGGGGTGTATTTGGTAGTATAATCAAAAGTTTCAGAAGCCTTAGGCACGATTTCGACCACAGGTAAGGGCTTGTCATCTAAGATTCCTACCGTGATTTCTCGCCCTTTCAAATACTCTTCTATCAGTATTTCGTTATCGACAGCATAGGCCTTTTCTAAGGCCTCAGACAAATCTTTTTCCTGTTTAACTATGGTTAAACCGATACTTGAACCTTGTGTTGCGGGTTTTACCACCACAGGATATCCTAACGATTTAGCAAAATCTCTTGCTTTTTCAAAACTTTCTTCCTTGGTAAAAGAGCGTCCTTCTGGAATTTTAAGCCCTGCTAAACGATAGAGTTGTTTGGCTAAACCTTTATGCATAGCAAGGGCGCTCCCCAAAACTCCTGCCCCCTGATAAGGAAGACCTATAGAATCTAAAAAACCCTGCAAGGTTCCATCTTCTCCCCCAGGTCCATGTACTACCAAAAAGGCACAATCAAACTCTTTAGCCCTCTGCATCAAAGCCAAAAGGTCGGTTGCTGGGTCAAAAAACTCCCATCTATGTCCTAAAGTCTCTAAAGCCTTCTTTACTGCTTGGGCTCCTTTAAGAGAAACCTCCCTTTCAGAAGACCTCCCCCCTGCAATTAGAGCAACCCTTAAAACAGACTTCGAACACATCCCTTGCCTCCTTGTCAAGTCTTTCTAAGGTTAAAAGTTGTTCAGGACCAAAACTTAAACCTTTAAAAATTCTATCTTCTATCACATAAGAAAGCTTTTCTAAAAAGTAAATCCTAACCTGAGAAGAAAGGGTTTTACCATATCTTATCTTAAGGTCAGAAAACCTTTCTTTAAGGCAAACTATCTCTTCATGTTTTACCCTTTTGTCTGTATAATAAACGATCTCCTCTTCGGTTATCGGACCTTTTAGGGTACTAAGGTCTAAATATACATGTGATTTTATGATAGAAGCTATTTGAGGATAGCCTAAACTTTTTAAAAACCTATAACCTGCTATAGCATGGTTAGTTCCTTTTAAGATAGCTTCGTATTTTTTTATGTCATGAAGCAAAGCCCCTGCGATCAGTAAAGGGATCTCAAGATTTGCCTTACCTTCTTTTTTTAATCTACATCCTAAAAATACCGAAAGTAAAGCTACCTTTTCAGAATGTCTGATGATATGAGGAGGAACTTGTTCTTTTTCTAAAAGAGCATAACAATCTTTTACCGAAAGCATCGCTTAAAGGTTTAGGTTATAAATTTTAGCCAGAAAAGATAGACAGGAGAGGCTATCATAACCCCATCGATCCTGTCAAGAAGGCCACCATGTCCCCAAATAATTTTCCCTGAATCCTTTTTACCTACCATCCTTTTAAACGCAGACTCTAAAAGGTCACCTACTACCCCGAACAAGCATAAAAGTACACCTGTTAAGAGATTTATCTCAAAACTAAAAATTTTAAAAAAGTAATTACAAAAAACACTTACCACAACCCCTAACAATATTCCTCCTATAAATCCCTCCCATGTTTTTTTAGGAGAGAGCGTGGGTACAAGGAGTCTTTTTCCTAGAAGTTTTCCTGTTAGATAAGCTCCAGTATCATTAGCAAAAACTACCGAAAAAAAATAAACCAAATGTTCCCTACTAAAAAAACTTATAATTTCTAAAAAAGGGTAAAGCCCTATTCCCACATAAATAAGACCTAAAACTGCCGGAAAAAACTCTTTAGCAAATCTATCTTTTTCGTAATCCTTAAGAAAAGGTAAAAAAGGAAAAATCAAAAACATGTAAAAAACCATCAAAGGGTCTCTTAACCAAAGAAGGCTTAACAATCCAAAGAACCATAAAATAGACAAGCCTAAAAACCAAGAAAACCTTAGGTCATAAAGACTTGTCCATTCATATAGGCAGATTAAGCCAGACAAACCTACCAAAGTTATAAGTAATTGATAAGGGCCTTTGATTAAAACAACCACCAGAAGAGGAAAAAGAACTAATGCTGTAACTACACGCTTAAAATTCACAAACACCGCCAAACCTTCTTTCTCTCTGTTGATAAGACCAAAGCGCCTTTAGGTATTCTTCTTCGGTAAATTCTGGCCAATAAACAGGGGTAAAATAAAGTTCAGTATAGGCTATCTGAAAAAGCAAAAAATTAGAGATCCTTTCCTCACCGCTTGTGCGGATAAGGAGGTCTGGATCAGGTATGTCTTTGGTATAAAGATGTTCTCTAAATACCTTTTCGTCTATGTTTTCTGGGTCTAACAGGCCTTGTTTGACCTTGTTGGATATCTCTTTCACAGCTTTTAAAATCTCCGACCTCCCTCCATAACTTAAAGCTAAACACAAAGTAAGCTCAGAGTTATTTTTGGTTTCTTCCTCTATCTCTTCTATCAAATTCACCAAATCTTCGGAAAAATCCTTCCTATCCCCGATTACCTTTAAACGAATACCTTTTTCTATTAAAAAGTGCTTTTCCTTGGTAAGATAAACCTTAAGAAGTCCTAAAATAGCCTCTACTTCTTCCTTAGGGCGCTTCCAGTTTTCTTTAGAAAAGGCAAAAAGGGTTAGATAAGGTATTTTTAGTTCATAGGTTTTTTCTATCACTTTTTTAGCGGTTTCTGCCCCTTTTTGATGACCATAAAACCGAGGAAATCCGTGCTTTTTAGCCCATCGACCATTACCATCCATAATGATAGCAACATGCTGGGGAAGTTTAGAAAAATCTAAAGAAAATGAAGAAAAAGCCATCGGGTTATACGGAGAGGATCTCTTTTTCTTTATCTTTTAAAACGGTGTCTACCTTTTTGATGTAATCGTCTGTAAGTTTTTGCACTTTCTTTTCAAGTTGAGTGTAGTCGTCCTCTGAGATCTCTCCTTTCTTTTTAGCGGCTTTAAACTTTTCGAGCACATCCCTTCTGATATTTCTTATGGCAATGCGAGCCTCTTCAGCCAGCTTGTTAGCTACCTTTACCAGTTCCTTTCTTCTTTCTTCGGTAAGAGGTGGCATCACAAGTTTGATGGTTTTTCCGTCTGAGGTAGGATTAATCCCAAGGTCAGATTTTTGGATAGCCTTCTCTATCTCTTTTACCAAACTTGCGTCCCAGGGTTGAATAACTATGGTTTTCCCTTCGATAATATTAACGGTTGCTATCTGAGGAATAGCCATCTTTGTCCCATAGCAATCCACTTTGATACCCTCTAATAAAGCTAACGAAGCCCTGGAAGTCCTTAAATGGGAAAACTCTTCTTTAAGGTTTTTAACTGCCTTTTCCATTCTGTTTTTCGCATCTTCTAAGGCTTGGTTCACAGACCTCACCTCCTTTTAAGCTTTGATGTAAGTTCCTACACTTTCTCCTAAAACTGCTTTTTTAATATTCCCGTAGTTTAAAAGGTTAAAAACCAGGATAGGAAGTTTATAGTCTCTAGCTAAGGAAAAAGCTGTAGCATCCATCACTTTAAGGCTCTTATGCAAAGCTTCATCAAAAGTAAGCTCGTCAAATTTTTTAGCATCAGGATGTTTTTTCGGGTCTTTATCGTAGACCCCATCTACCTTGGTAGCCTTAAAAAGGACCTCACACTTAAGCTCAAGAGCCCTTAGCACTGCTGCGGTATCGGTGGTAAAGAAAGGATTTCCGGTGCCACAGGCAAGAATAAGCACCCTACCTTTTTCAAGATGTCTGACAGCTTTTTCTCTTATGTAAGGTTCTGCCACCTCTATAACTTCAAGAGCAGACATCACCCTGCAAGACACTCCCTGCGCTTCTAGGGCATCCTGCAGGGCTAAAGCGTTGATAAGGGTTGCAAGCATCCCCATGTAGTCTGCACGGGCTCGATCCATCCCCTGCTTTTCTCCGGCTATCCCTCGAAAGATGTTCCCTCCTCCTATCACTATACCTATTTCAAGACCATACTGATAAACCTCTTTTAACTCCTCTGCTATCTGGTTGATCACCTTAGCATCTATACCAAAAGATTTGCTTCCAAGGAGAGCCTCTCCCGAAATCTTAAGAAGCACTCTCCTATACTTTAGTTCAGTCACCCTATTCTCCTATCTGAAACCTGGCAAATCTTTTGATAACTATCTTCTCTCCAGTTTTGGCTATCAACTCGTTTAAAAGGTCCTGGATGGTAATCTCTGGGTTTTTGATAAAAGCCTGTTCTAAAAGTACGTTTTCTTTATAAAACTTTTCCATCTTACCTTCTACAATCTTAGGAATTACGTTTTCAGGCTTTCCGCTTTCTCTTACCTGCTCTTCATAGATTTTCTTTTCTCTCTCGATTACTTCCTGAGGCACCTCTTCTCTGGTGACAGCTATAGGGTTGGTGGCAGCAATCTGCATAGCTATGTCATGGGCAAACTGTTGAAACTCCTCGGTTCTTGCCACAAAATCTGTCTCACAATTTACCTCAACAAGCACACCGATTTTTTTGTTGCTGTGAATATAAGCAGCTACCACCCCTTCAGTGGTTGCCTTACCGGCTCTTTTAGCGGCGATAGCAAGACCCTTTTTCCTCAAAATGTCTATTGCCTTTTCTATGTCTCCTCCTGCCTCTTCCAAGGCTTTTTTACAATCAGAAAAACCAGCAGCAGTCCTTTCTCTAAGCTGTTTTATAAGGTCTATACTAATCTGAGCCATCTTGTAAAACCTCCTTTTTTTAATCTATGTTTTTAGCAAGTTCTTCAAATTCAGCTTCTTTCTTTTCTTCTGCAAGTATCTCTTCTAAAATAGCCTCAGCCGCAGCCTCTTCATCTCTCTTTAAAAATTCTTCCTCTAAACTTAACTCTTTGTCTGTTTGAGCAGCCACCTTTTCTTTATAGATCTCTAAACCCTCCAGGCAAGCATCAGCGATCTTTCCGGTAATAAGTTTGACTGCCCTTATAGCATCGTCATTTCCAGGAATGATATAGTCTATTAAATCCGGGTCACAGTTGGTATCAACGATGGCTACTATAGGAATACCAAGTTTTCTGGCTTCTTTTACCGCAATTTCCTCATGGACTGGGTCTACCACAAACAGCGCCTGAGGAAGGGTTTCCATATCTTTAATACCTTTTAAGTTCCTCTCAAGCTTGTTTTTTAAACGCTCAAGTTTTAATCTTTCTTTTTTAGGAAATCTCTCTATCGTTCCATCTTCGAACCAGGACTCAATCCTTTTTAACTTTTCCACACTCTGTCTTATAGTCCTAAAGTTGGTAAGAGTACCACCAAGCCAACGATAGTTCACATAATACATCCCACATCTTTCTGCCTCTTCCCTGATGGTGTCTTGTGCCTGTTTTTTGGTGCCTACAAAAAGGAGTTTTCCGCCTTCTGCTACTAAATTTACCACAAACTCGTAGGCAATCTCAAAATACTTAATAGTTTGTTGAAGGTCGATGATATGGATCCCGTTTCTTTCCCCAAAGATGAAAGGCTTCATCTTTGGATTCCAACGACGGGTCTGATGTCCAAAATGAACACCAGCTTCCAAAAGCTGCTTCATCGTAATGTGAGCCATTTCTCCTTCCTCCTTTTTGGGGTTTTAGCTTCCGCCTAAGGTAATGGAACACAAGACCCCTTGTTTCAAAAAGGGGCACCCCAAACCTTAGACGTGCTTTTTACATGTTTCCCTAATTAAAACATAGTTTTATATTTTTTCAACTTAAAAACCTGTAAAACCTAAGGGTTCCAACGACAAAACTGGTCTAAAATTTGAAGACCAGGCTTTCCGCTTTTTTCAGGATGAAACTGAAGGGCTACCAAGTTTTTATAGGCTACCACCGAAGGAAAGGATATGCCATGAAAGGTAACCCCGTATATTACCTCTTCCTCCTCTGGCACAACATAATAGCTGTGAACAAAATAATATTCATACTCTGGATCAAGGCCCTGAAAAACAGGATGAGGCTTCTGCCAAACCACCTGGTTCCACCCCATATGCGGCACCTTTAGTCTTTCTCCTTTAAACAAAAGAGGCTCAGGAAACCTTTTTACCTTACCTTTTAGAAGACCTAAGGTCTTAGTTCCTCCGTCTTCTTCACTTTCTTCAAAAATTACCTGCGTCCCAAGACAAATACCTAAAATAGGAGTTCCTTTCAAAAAAATCTCTTTTAAAAACTCGTCTAAACCTGCTTCTTTTAAACTATCCATCGCACTTTTAGCTGCCCCTACTCCTGGAAAAATAATCCTTTCTGCCTTTTTAAGCTCCTCTGGGTCATGAGAAATAACCCATCTATATCCAAAAAAGGAAAGTGCTCTGGCTACACTGGTAAGATTACCGGCCTTGTAGTCAACTATCCCTATCATAACCCTTCCACCTCTCTTTTAAAATCTCTAATCTCTTCCCTGGTAGCTACATTCTCTAAACTGAGGCTCTTCCTCTTTAAATCTGCCTCAAACCTTTTAAAAAGCCTCTTAAGCTTTCTTCTCAAAGCCCCGTCTTTAAAGTCTTCTTCCAACCCAGAATTCTTGATGAAATTTTTAAGCCTTCTTACGTTTATAGCTGCCCGAGATAGGCCACGATAAAAGGGTTTTTCAATAAACTCAGCCGTCAAATCACGCTCTATGATGACTAAATACCTTTCTATTACAGCTTGCTTTAAGGCCTTGAGCTCTTCTTGAGTAAGGGTAAGGCCTAACCCTTCAGGGGGATGAGAAGTAAGATAAAAAAAACTATTCCAAAAACATACCTCAGGGATCTCTCCTCCTTCATACAGGATAAACTCTATCTCTTGTAACACCTCTTTTCTTATACCCATCTTTTCCTGCAGTGTTTAATCTTCTCTTTCAGCTAAACTTTTTAGCTCATCTAAAGGTGGAAGGTCTTTCAGGGATTTTAATCCAAAATATTCTAAAAAGAAAGTAGTGGTCCCGTAAAGAAGTGGCCTTCCAGGCACGTCTTTTCTACCAACCACCCTGATGAAGTTGTTTTCAAGTAAGGTTTTAAGGGCAGCCCCGACATCAACCCCTCCTCTTTTGGCAGAAATCTCAGCCCTGGTAATCGGCTGAAAATAGGCTATCACAGCCAAGGTCTCAAGAAGGGTTTTCGTCCATCTAAACCCTTTGGGCTTTAAAAAGGTCTTAAGATAGTCTGCTACCTCTGGGGCACTTTCTAACCGATAACCCTCAGCCACCTCAACCAGCCTAACCCCTCGTGCCTGATACTCCTCTTTAAGTTCCTGTAAAATGCTTAAAATTTCTTCCTTCGAAAGGTTGTCACAAACCTGAGACAACTCCTTTAAACTTACCGACCGACCTGCCACAAAAAGCACCGCCTCAACCACCTTTTTATAAAAATCCCTCTCGTAAAACATCGTTTTTAGGCTGAATAGTAGGTTTGACCTTCAAGTTCTTTTAACTTTAAGACTCCTTCTTGGGAAAGTCTTTCTAAAAGCTCTAACAAAACCTTAGGCTCTACCCCAAAGGCTTCGCTTAATTCTTCGACTGAGGCAGGCCTTCTTTTTACGTAGGCTACCACCTCTTTCTCTAAACCTTCAAGAGTTAGACTTAAAAGCCTTTTTTCAAGCCTCTCTTTATTTACTATAACCTCTGTCTTTTCTCCTAAAAACCTGGCTATTTCCTCTAACTTAGCATAAGATAAAGGCCTGGCCTCTTGATAGGCTACCGGCCTTACCGCTGTGTTTAACTGAACCTTATGAGGGTTTATTTCTTCTATACATTTTTTAAGTGCCTCCAAGTCTTCTTGGCTGTCGTTTATCCCTGCAAGAAAAAACACCTCAACCCACATCTCACCCTTCATCTGTTTTCTCAACGCTTTTAACCCATCGATGATGTTTTCTAAACTTATCCCTTTAGCCGGCCTGTTTATGAGGTTAAAAGTTTCTGGACGGGCAGCATCAAGGGAAGGAAGCACAAGGTCAGCCTCACACAAAGCCTCTCTAACCGAAGATATATGCAACAAAGTGCTGTTGGTAAGCACAGCCACAGGCTTTGAAAGGTGCTTTTTAGCTAAAAACAGGGTCTCTTCAAAATAAAAGTTTAGGGTAGGTTCTCCACTCCCTGTAAGGGTAAAAACATCAAAAAAATCCTGTTTTTCTTTGGCAGTAAGTATGGCCTCTTCTATCTCCTCTTTGGTAAAATAAAACCTTCTTTCAGCGGTAAGAAAGGTGGTTTTTCCTACCTCACAATAAAGGCAATCCATAGAGCAGACCTTTCTTGGAACCAAGTCTATCCCAAGAGACCTTCCAAGCCTTCTTGACCGAACAGGACCAAAAAGTAGCCTTTTATGAGGAATAAAAGAACCTTCCATCAAATCCTCTCAAGTTTTTTACTAAAGAAAATAATATAACACTTTTTTGTTTCTAAAAAAGAGGAAAAAACCCTCTCTCTTTTAAAAATTAGATTGGTAAAAAAACAAAGACAAAACCTTTGAACGACCAACTCTAATCTACCAACTCTAATCTACCAACTCTAATCTTCAGATAAAAAAGACTTTTTATATTTCGCTACAGGAAACAGCACCAGAGGTTTCGTTATAACTGCAGGAAACATCGCCTGAGACAGAGGTAGCAGTAAGTTTGATGGGAGTCTCTGACTCAAGGATCAGAGTTTGGGTGTATTTAGACTTAGAACAGTTGGCTACTATTTCGGCTGTAGAAAAGGATGAGTCCTCTTGCTTAGAGATGGCGATTTGATTAAGGCAGTTTCTTATGTCAGAAAGTAGGGAAGTTCTTATGGCCTTTGGTAGGTATTGATGGTAAAAAACGATAGCCATCCCTACAAGGATGGCTATCACCGCTATAACTACCAAAAGCTCAATCAGCGTAAAGGCTTTAGACATAAAAACCCCTCCCCTCGCAAAAGGAGGAGAGGGTTTTTAATTTAACATTATTATGAACAGGTCATGGTTCCGTTGGCAGCTATAGTGCAAGTCACACCTGTTGCAGGACCTTTACAAGTACCCGTAGCGGTATCGTTGCCAAATTCTACCTTTACATAGGTAGTCTCCTTCATAATCTCAGAAGCTGATTGACAAGCATCCATACTCTTAGCTTCAGGATGTTGTGCAAGATAAGCTGCACATTGGGTCATTGCGTTTCTCAAGTCTGCCTGACAAGCTGCTTCAGCTGCATTTTTTCTATACTTTTGAAACTGAGGGATGGCAATGGCAGCTAAGATGGCGATGATGGCAACCACGATTAAAAGCTCAACCAACGTAAAACCCTTACCTCTACTCATAACCTACCTCCTAAAGTATTTTTTACTTTCTATAAATAACAACTTTTTATCAAAAAGTCAATAGCTAAAATTATTTTTAATTTTATTAAAATTTATAAAAAATAAAGGGAAAATTATTTTATTTTTATATTTTCAGATATTAACCAAAAATTTGCCTATCTTTTGAATGTTTTCAGAATTTTGGTATACTAATTTTTAAATAAAAATAAACCAGCAAGGAGGAGGAGATGAAAGTAGGTATTATCATGGGAAGTGACTCTGACCTTGAAGTTATGAAAGATGCTGCAGAAACCTTGGAAAAGTTTGGGGTACCCTTTGAGATCACCGTAGCCTCTGCCCACAGGACTCCTGAAAGGGTACATCAGTGGGTAACCACCGCAGAACAAAGAGGAATAGAGGTAATCATCGCAGGGGCTGGGATGGCAGCCCATCTTCCTGGGGTGGTTGCCTCTCTTACTACCCTTCCGGTGATAGGAGTTCCTATAAAAGGTAAAGCCTTAGAAGGACTTGATGCCCTTTTTTCTATTGTCCAGATGCCACCTGGAATCCCTGTAGCAACCGTTGCCATAAACAGTGCCAAAAACGCCGCCCTTTTAGCCTTACAAATCCTTGGGATAAAATATCCTGAGGTCAAAGAAAAACTTAAGGCCTATAAAGAAAAGATGAAAGAAGAGGTACTTAAAAAGGCTGCAAAACTTGAGGCTATAGGTTATAAAAAATACTTAGAAGATTAACCGCTTAGGTTTCTAAATACTTAAAATAGCGTTGCCCGATGTCTTTACGGTAATGGGCGCCGTCAAAGTGGATTAAAGATACCGCCTGATAGGCCCGTTTTATGGCTGAGGGGATGTCTTTATCAAGGGCGGTAACACCTAAAACCCTTCCGCCTGCGGTATAAAAGGCATCCCCCTCTTTTTTTGTCCCTGCGTGAAAAACGATTACGTCTTCAAGCTGTTTTACCTTATCTAAACCTTCTATCTTTTTCCCTTTTTCATAGCTTCCTGGATAGCCTTTGCTTGCCATCACCACACATACGCAGGCCTTATCGGTTTCAACAAGGTCTACCTTATCAAGCCTGCCGTTAAGGGTTGCGTCTAAAAGCTCGATAAAGTCATTTTCTACTCGGGGAAGAATTACCTGGGTCTCAGGGTCTCCTAAACGACAGTTAAACTCAAGCACATACGGGATGTGGTTTACGATCATTAGCCCTGCATACAAAAACCCAAGATAAGGATGGCCTTCCTTGGCCAAGGTCTTTAAAACAGGAGAGATAACCTTTTCTTCTATCTCCTTTCTTAGGTCTTTAGTAATCAAAGGGGTAGGAGAATAGGCTCCCATTCCTCCTGTGTTTGGGCCCTGGTCTCCGTCTAAAAGTCTTTTGTGGTCTTGAGAGGTGGGTAAAGCTTTAAAATGTTCTCCGTCGGTGATTACGATATAAGAGGCTTCTTCACCCACAAGTTTTTCCTCGATCACCACCCTTTGACCAGCCTCTCCAAAAATCCTTTGTTCCATCAACTTTTCTACGGCTTGAAAGGCCTCCTCCTTGGTATCACAAACAAACACCCCTTTTCCGGCACAAAGTCCATCTGCTTTAACCACCAAAGGTGCCCCAACTTTTTCTATGTATTGCCTTGCTTTATCTGGGTCCTCAAACACCTCAAACCTTGCGGTAGGAACCCCTGCTTTAACCATTATCTCCTTGGCAAAAATTTTGCTTCCTTCAAGGTTTGCGGTATAACGATCAGGCCCAAAAACTTTAATCCCTTTTTCTTCAAGAACATCTCTTATCCCTTTTACCAAAGGCTCTTCAGGCCCTGGCAAAACAAGTTCTATCCCTTCTTTTTTACAAAACTCTACAAGGGCAGAAAAATCGCCAGCTTGAATATCTTTGGGAACCTCGGCTATCTCTTCGATCCCTCCGTTGCCAGGAACACAATAAAGTTTCTCCAGATGTTTTGATTTTTTAAGCACATAGCAGATGGCATGCTCCCTCCCACCACCACCAACAACTAATATCTTCATATCTCTACCTCTCAGCCCCGTTTCTTACTCAATTAAGTTATTATAAATCTGAAAAATTTCAACCAAAATTGGATAAAAATGGCTGTTTAGATAGGGTTGTTTTTTTGTCAATTTATTTTATATTTTAGAAGTCTCTAAGAATATTTTTATATCAGCAAGGGAGGAAAAGATGGCTAGGATTTGTGAGATTTGTGGGAAAAAGCCTCATGCTGGAAACCAGGTAAGCCACTCTGGGAAAAGGTCCACAAGATGGTGGTATCCTAACATTCAGAGTGTTAGGGTAAAACTGGAAAACGGTCAGGTAAAAAGGATGAAGGTGTGCACCCGTTGTCTAAAGGCTGGAAAAGTCAAAAAAGCAGTAAGTTAAACTAACTTTCTTTCTACTGAAAGAACACCGTTTATTTTAAAAAGATTAGAAATAATCTTGTCTAAGTGTTCTTTATTGTTAACCTCGATATAAAAGTCAAAAAAGGCTTTTTGGTCAGAGGTGGTCCTCACCTCTGCCTTTAATATGTTACTTTCTGAGGCAGCTATCACAGAAGAAATGTTAGCCAGTAATCCTTTACGGTCTGAACAAACTATAGAAATATGTACAGGATAAGAACGATTTTCTACCTTACCCCATCTAACCTCGATCAGCCTTTCGGTGTCTAAATCCTTTAAGTTTGGACAATCAAACCGATGAACCGAGATTCCCTTGCCCCTTGTAATATAACCTATGATTTCATCTCCTGGAATGGGTCTACAGCACTTGGCTAAATGGAAAAGAACGTTGGTAGTTCCGTCAACCACCACCACATCTTTTAGATTCTGGGTTAAAAACTTTTCTACTAGATCTTCTTTTATTCCTAACTTTTCTACTTGTTCTTCTATCGGAAGCTCTTCTTGAGGTTCTTCTACCTTTTTGGTTTCTAAATAGTTTTTTAATATTTGCTTTGGGGTAATCTTTCCAGAACCTATAAGAAAATAAAGGTCTTCTGTATTTTTTATCCTAAACTCTTGGGAAAATCTGATAAGATCCTCTTCTTTTATAGAGGTGGTACTTAATCCTTGTTTTTTTATTTCTTTGTTCAGAAGTTCTTTTCCTAACTCTATCATTTTTTGTCTTTCTTCTCGGTTTAACCACTGTTTTATCCTGCTTTTGGCCCTACCTGTTACTACGATTTTTAACCAGTCTCTGCTGGGGGTTTGGTTAGGAGAGGTTTCGATTTTAACGATATCGCCTGTTTGGAGCTTATAGTCTAAAGGCACAAGCTTATCGTTCACATAGGCCCTTACACACCTGTGACCAACCTCGGTATGAACCGCATACGCAAAATCAAGGGGAGTGGCTCCTACAGGAAGGGTAATAATATCTCCTTTAGGGGTAAACACATAGATTTCGTCAGGAAAAAAATCAAGCTTTAATGACTCAAGAAATTCCCGTGGGTTTTTTAGCTCTTTTTGAAGTTCTATCAGCTTGCTTAACCATTCTAAATACTTGTACTGTCCATGTTTTGAGGTGAAAACTCCTTCTTTATATAAAAAATGAGCAGCTATTCCTTCGTTAGCCACCTTATCCATGTACTCAGTTCTGATCTGTATTTCTATCTTTTTGCTATCAGGTCCTAACACCGTGGTGTGTAAACTTTGATACATGTTAGGTTTGGGAAGGCTTATAAAATCTTTAAACCTACCAGGGATGGGAGGCCAAAGGGCGTGCACCAACCCTAAGGTTTTATAACATTCCTCTACGGTGTTTACGATAACCCTAAAACCTATGATGTCGTAAATCTGGTCCAGATCTTCTATGGTCAAGTTGTATTTAAGAAGCTTCCTGTAGATACTATAAAGATGTTTAACTCTTCCTAAAACTCTTCCGCTAATTCCGTTTTTCTCTAGAAGGTTTTTTAAAAGGGACTTAACTTTTTCTATATACTCTTGAGAGGCCTCTACCCTCTTTTTTACCTCTTGTTCTAACCTACGAAACTCTTCAGGGTATAGATACTTAAAACACAAGTCTTCTAACTCGCTTTTTACCCAGTCTATTCCTAACCTACCAGCAAGAGGAGCGTATATTTCAAGAGTCTCTCTGGCGATCTTTACCCTTTTATGTTCTGGTTGATATTCTAAAGTGCGCATATTATGCAGTCTGTCTGCTAACTTTACCAGGATCACCCTCAGGTCTTTTGACATTGCAAGGATGATCTTTCTTATGTTTTCTGCCTGTTTGGTAAGCTTATCTTGAGAAGCTGCTCTTTCAGCAGGATTGGGCAGTTTTTTAAGCTTAGTTACCCCATCTACGATAAAAGCTACCTCTTCTCCGAACTCTTTTTTTATTTCCTCTAAACTTATCGCACTGTCCTCTACCGCATCATGGAGCAATCCAGCGGCTATGGTAGGAAGGTCAAGCTTCATTTGAGCAAGGATATAGGCTACCTCCATAGGATGTGAAAGATAGGGATCTCCTGACTTTCTAACCTGACCGTCATGCAGTTTGGCAGCCCAAACGTAAGCCTTCTCTACCAAACGAGTGTTACACCCAGGTAAATAACTCTGTATCTGGTCTAAAATTTTACTTAACGTAACCATATAAATAATTATTAAACAATTATCAATTTTTACAAGGTTGATAAAAATATCGATTTGATATTTTTTAACCCAAAAACTCTTTGATTTTTAAAAGAATACCCTCGGTGTTGAGATGATATTTAGCATGTAAAGTTTTGAGGTCTCCATGTTCTATGAATTTATCTGGAAGACCTAACCTTTTAACCTCGATGCCTTTGATCCCTTTATCTGTCAAAAGTTCAAGCACCGCCGAACCAAAACCACCTATCAAGGTGTTTTCCTCAACCAAAAGCACTCTTTTGGTCTTTTGTGCAGAGCTTAAAATTAAGTCTTCATCAAGGGGCTTAACAAACCTTGCGTTGATTACCTCTACGGAAAGGCCAAACTTTTCTGCTTCCAAAGCTGCTTTTAAGGCTGGATAAACCATAGATCCTACGGCAAGAATGGTTAGGTCTTTACCTGACTTTAAAACCTCTCCCTTTCCAAAAGGTATTTCTTTAAACTCCCAATCTAAGCTTACCCCAACTCCAGCACCTCTTGGATATCGTATAGCTACAGGGTTAGGATATTTTAAAGCACTGTATAGCATGTGCTGAAGTTCGTTTTCATCTTTAGGCACCATTATCACTAAGTTAGGAATAAGTCTAAGGTAAGAAAGGTCAAAAGCCCCGTGATGAGTTGGACCATCCTCTCCTACCAACCCTGCCCGGTCTAAAGCAAAGATTACTTTGGCCTGGTTTAAGGCTACATCATGAATTATCTGGTCAAAAGCCCTTTGTAAAAAGGTAGAATAGATAGCACACACAGGGATAAAACCTTCTAAGGCTAAGCCAGCGGCAAAGGTAACGGCATGTTGTTCACAAATACCTACGTCAAAAAACCTCTCAGGATATCTCTCAGAAAATTCCTTAAGCCCTGTGCCTGAACGCATCGCGGCAGTAATAGCTACCAACTTGGGTTCAATCTCAGCAAGCCTGAGCATGGTCCTACCAAAAATTTCTGTATAGGAAGGCGGGGAGTTAGGAGACTTTAAAGGCTTGCCTGTTTTAACATCAAAAGGCCCTATTCCATGAAACGTCTCCGGGTCTGCCTCAGCATAAGGATAACCTTTCCCTTTTTTGGTAATCACATGCAATAAAACAGGACCTTTTAAAGATTTTAGGTTATTAAGCACCTTTATCAATTCTTCTAAGTTATGCCCATCAACCGGCCCTACATATTCAAAGTTTAAAGCTGTAAAGAGAGCACCAGAGGTTATAGCAACCTTTAACAACTCTTCTCCTTTTTTAAGTATACTCAGTAAATTTTCTCCCCCTGGAACTTTATGACTGATAGACTCTATTTCTCTTTTGATAAACCTTACCAGGTTTCCGGTAAGCCTTTTTGAGATAAAAGAAGAAAGGGCACCTACGTTAGGAGCGATAGACATTTCGTTATCGTTTAAGACCACCAAAAGGTCCTCTTTAGAAAAACCTGCGTTGTTTAACCCTTCAAAAGCTAACCCTGCGGTAATAGACCCATCACCTATAACAGCTATTACTTTTCCCTTTTCTTTTTTAAGACGCAAAGCTGTTGCCATCCCAAGCCCTGCAGAAATAGAGGTGCTGCTATGACCTGTGTCAAGGATGTCATGAGGGCTTTCGGCTCTTTTAGGAAAACCTGCTATACCTTCATACTGCCTTAAAGTGTGAAACTGGTCTCTTCTTCCTGTAATAAGCTTATGGGTATAGCATTGATGGCCTACGTCCCAGATGATTTTATCCTTAGGGGAGTCAAAAACATAATGTAAGGCTAAAGTTAGCTCTACTACCCCTAAATTAGGGGCAACATGACCTCCGTTTTTAGAGGTTACCTCTACGATATAGTCTCTTATCTCCTGAGCTAAAGCCTTCAGATGAGAAATCTTAAGTTTTTTTAAATCCTGAGGGGAGTTAATGTTTTTTAAAAACTTCATCAATATACCCTTTTTAAAACAAACTCAGCCATCGCTCTTAAAGGTATAGCTTTTTCTCCAAAAGGTTCTAAAGCAGAAATAGCCTTTTGGGTGTGTATTTCCGCAAGCTCTCTGGTTTTCTCAAGCCCTACCACAGAAGGATAGGTAAGTTTTTGTTTTTTTAAATCAGAAAGGTTTTTTTTCCCTAACTTTTTTTCGTCCCCTATCACGTCTAAAAGGTCGTCTACGATTTGAAAAGCCATCCCCAGATGTTTAGCATAAGATTTTAAAGCTTGCAACTCCTTTTTTTTAGCCTTGGCAAGTAAAGCCCCTGCCAAAACCGAGGCCTCGATGAGTTTTACGGTTTTGTGAAGATGGATCCATTTTAGTATTTTTAGCCCTGCCTTTTTTCCTTCCATCAAAAGGTCAGCCATCTGACCTCCTACCATTCCCTCAAAGCCTACGGCTTGAGAAATCAGATGAATGGCCTTTAAAAGCGCGCTTTTGCTTACCCTTTTTACCTGTTCAGGGTGGGTAAAAAACCAAAAAGCCAAACTTTGCAACCCATCTCCAGCTAAAATAGCTGTTGCTTCGTCATAGGCTTTATGACAAGAGGGTTTACCTCGTCTAAAATCATCGTCATCCATAGCAGGAAGGTCATCGTGTATCAACGAATAGGTATGAATACATTCGATGCCAGCAGCAAAAAAGAGGACATCTTCATCCCTTCCACCTACAACCTCACAGCTTGCTAAACATAAAACCGGTCTTATCCTTTTCCCTCCGGCAGAAAGGCTATAACTGGCAGCCTCAACCACACGGCCACCATATCCCTTGGGTTGTGGGAAAAACTCGGTTAAAACCTTTTCTACCTTCTCAGCCTTTCTCTTTAGGTAAGCAAAAAAATCAAAATTTTTAGTTTCCATCTTTTAAGATCTCTGAAGCCCTCTCTAAGGTTTCCAATTTAAAACCTTTCTCATCTTTAAGGATAACCTCTACCTTAGCCTTGGCTTTTTTAAGCTTCTCCTCACAAAAATGTATCAAAAACAACCCTCTTTCATAAAGTTCTATAGCTCGTTCTAACTCAAGGTTTTTATTTTCTAACTGCCTTAAAATTTGTTCTATTTCAGCTAAAGCCTCTTCAAAGCTTAGCTCTTTCTCCATCCCCTGCTCCTTACTCTTCGGTTTTTAAAACCTTAACCAATAAACTTCCTCTGCTAAGCTTTACTTCTAAAACCTCCTCAATTTGCACCTCTTCTATCGACCTAACTATCTTTTTGGTTTCTAACTTTCTTACTATACTATATCCTCTTTCTAAAATATTTAAAGGCGAAAGCGAGGTTAGAAGACTTTTTAAGCCGGTCAGTCTGTTTTCGCAGAGCTGAAAATAATTCTCAAAACTCAACTCAAGGCGCCTTCTATAGTTCTGTAAACGGTCCTCCTCCCTCTGTAGAGTTTCGGCTGGATGATATCTTCTTAAAGAAATTTTCTGGTTAAGAACCTTTTTTTCTTTATAAGCTATCACCTCGTTTAAGAGTACGTTTAACCTGTAAAACTTTTGTTTTAGGTCCTTTTCTAAACTATACAGAAGGTTAAAGGGGCTTCTTTCTGTTAAGGCTAACTTTACTTGATAAAGCCTGTTTTGCTTCTTAGAAAGGATGATGTCTAAAAACTGTTTATACTTCTTTTTATAAAGCTCGAGTTTTTCAAGCCATTTATGTTTATCAGGGATAACCTCTTGAGCGGCGGCAGAGGGGGTAGGACATCTTTTATCAGCTATCATGTCGCATAGAGTATAATCTATCTCATGGCCTACAGCAGAAACTACCGGTATTTTTGACTTACTTATCCCCAAGATGATCTCTTCTGTGTTAAAAGGAGCAAGGTCTTCAGCAGAACCACCGCCTCTGGTAATAAAGATTACATCTACATCGTAAAAATGAAGGTTTATATCTTTGATAGCCTGAACGATTTCTTTTTCTGCCCCTTCTCCTTGTACCCTCGAGGGATATACCAAAACCTCTATCTCCCATCTTTCTGAAACAATCTTTAAAAAGTCTTGCAGGGCAGCACTAAAAATAGAGGTTATCACCGCTATTTTCTTTGGAAAAAGAGGTATAGACCTTTTTTTGTTTGGATCAAACAAGTATTGATATTTTTTTATCAGCTGTTGTTTTTTTAACTCAAGATATCCACTTCCCAGAAGTTCTATCCTTCTCACGATAAGATAGACTTCACCTGTCTTAGGATAAAAGTTCAGCTTACCCCAACATAAAACCTTAAGCCCATTTTGAAGATAAGAAACTATTTCTTTTTCTTTCTGGGCGTTAAAGATTATGGCTTTAATGGAGGCTTCTTCTTCAGTAAGATTAAAATAAAGATTTCCGTTTTGAGCATGTCTAAGGTTACTAATCTCTCCTTCTACCCATAAAAGAGAAAAACCCTCTTCTACAAGTTTTTTAACCCTTTGAGTAAGCTCTTTTACCGTAAAGTAGGATCTTTCTAAACCTTCTATCGGTTGGTTAAGCTGGTATTCAAATTGTTGCCCCATACTTTAGTAAATTAACATAATTTTTAAGTTTTACATCAGGACAGATCTAAAATCAAAAAAACATTTTTAACGGAGGCAAAAAAATTAACCAATTACCTATAGGTAGGGCAAAAAACTTTAGGTTGCAAAATCTGGCTTAAGTTTTAAAATTTATTATCTCTTAAAAAATTTTAAAAGGGGTTAACCTATGGGAAAAAAGCCAATGACCTTAGCAGAGAAAATTTTAGCCCAAAAGGTTGGAAAAGAGTATGTAGAGCCAGGAGAGCTGGTAGAGGTGCCGGTAGACCTAACCTTAGCTAACGACATCACCGGGCCTTTGGCCATCAAGGTTTTCGAATCTACAGGGATAAACCAGGTTTTTGACCCAGAAAAAATCGCCTTGGTTATGGACCATTTTACCCCTAACAAAGACATTAAAAGTGCAGAACAAGTAAGGATATGTCGGGAGTTTGCAAGAAAACATAAAATCACCCATTATTATGAAGGTGGATCCTGTGGTATAGAGCACGCCCTTTTACCTGAGTTAGGGTTGGTTGTGCCTGGAGATGTAGTGATAGGTGCTGACAGCCATACCTGTACCTATGGAGCTTTGGGTGCCTTTGCTACAGGGGTTGGGTCTACAGACCTTGCTGGAGCTTGGTTAACTGGAAAAACCTGGTTTAAAGTCCCTGAAACCATAAAGTTTGTCTATTATGGAACTCTTAAACCCTGGGTTACAGGAAAAGACTTAATCCTTTATACCATAGGAGATATCGGAGTAGACGGAGCCCTTTATAAGGCAATGGAGTTTACCGGTGAGGTTATAGAAAAATTATCTATGAGTGACAGGTTTACGATGTGTAACATGGCCATAGAGGCTGGGGGGAAGGTAGGATTGATTGCACCAGATAAAAAAACTTTAGCCTTTGTAAAGAAACATTCTACCAGAAAGCCTTTAGTCCTAAAACCTGATAAAAAAGCAAACTATGTAGAAATAAGGGAGTATGATGTATCTAAGATAGACCCAGTGGTTGCCTTACCTCATCTTCCTTCTAACGTAAAACCAGTAAAAGACTTACCTAAGATTTACATCGACCAGGTAGTAATCGGGTCCTGCACCAACGGAAGATTAGAAGACCTTATCATAGCGGCTAAAATCCTTAAAGGAAAAAAAATAAACCCCAACGTAAGGTGTATCATCATCCCTGCTACTCCTAAAATCTACAAGGAAGCCTTGAAAAAAGGGTTGATAGAAATTTTTATAGAAAGTGGGGCCATCATTTCTCCTCCTACCTGTGGGCCTTGTTTAGGAGGACATATGGGTATTCTTGCTAAGGGTGAAAAGGCGGTAGCTACCACCAACAGAAACTTTGTAGGAAGGATGGGACATCCTGAAAGTGAGGTGTATTTAGCCAGTCCGGCTGTGGCAGCTGCAAGTGCAGTGGTTGGCTATATTGCTACACCAGAAGAATTAGGCTTATAAACTCAAAGGGAGGGTTAAATCATGAATACCATAAAAGGTAAAGCCTGGAAGTTTGGAGACAACATAGATACAGACGTTATCATACCTGCAAGATATCTTAACACCACCGATCCACAGGAACTTGCCAAGCATTGTATGGAAGATGCTGACCCAGAGTTTTCTAAAAAAGTAAATCCTGGAGACATAATTGTAGCAGGTAAAAACTTTGGATGTGGCTCATCCAGAGAGCATGCCCCTATAGCGATAAAAGCCTGTGGTATCTCTTGCGTGATAGCTGAAAGTTTTGCCAGGATTTTTTACCGCAACGCATTTAACACTGGGCTTCTTATCCTTGAATGTCCCGAAGCTTCAAAGGATATAGAAACAGGAGATGAGCTTGAGGTCTATCCAGAAGAGGGAAAAATCCTCAATCTAACCAAAAATAAAACCTATACCACCAAACCCTTACCACAGTTTATGAAAGAAATTTTAGAAGACGGAGGGTTAATACCTCATATCATGAAAAGATTAAAACAGGGTTAAAAATGAAGGTGACCAAAGAAGAAGCCAGTTTTGAAACCTTAAGAGAAATAGTTAAAATCTTAAGAGGAGAAAATGGATGTCCCTGGGATAGGGAGCAAACTCCTCAGACTTTGAAAAAATACCTTATAGAAGAAACTTATGAATTGATAGAAGCTATAGAAAAGGAAAAAGATGAAGAGATAAGGGAAGAGTTAGGAGATCTTCTTTTTTTGTTGATCTTTATCCTGTATCTTTATGAGGAAAAAAACGTCTTTTCTTATAAAGACGTTTTTTATTATACTGCCCAGAAAATGATAAAAAGACACCCCCATGTATTTGGCGATGAGGTTGCTAAAACAGCAGAAGAGGTGCTCAAAAACTGGCAAAGGATCAAAAAAGAAGAAGGAAAAAGTTCTTCTGTTTTAGGGAACATCCCTAAAAGTTTACCAGCCCTGCAAAGGGCCTTTCGTTTAGGAGAAAGGGCAGCAAGAGTAGGGTTTGACTGGGAAAAACCTGAAGAGGTTTTAAATAAACTTAGCGAAGAAGCTGCAGAGTTAAAAGAAGCTATCCAAAAGGGGGAAAAAGAGGCCTTAAAAGAAGAAATAGGTGACCTTCTCTTTACGATAGCCAATCTCTCTCGCAAGCTAAACATCAACCCTGAAGAAGCTCTTAAGGTGGCTTTAGAAAAGTTTGAAAACCGTTTTAAACGGTTAGAAGAAGTAGTAGAAAAAAGAGGACTTTCTTGGAAGGACCTTAATTTAACCCAACTTGACCAAATCTGGGAAGAGGTAAAAACCTCTGTATGAATCAAACCATATTGAAGGTAGAACATCTTTCGTTTGCCTACGACGGAAGCTTGGTCCTTAACGACATAAACTTTGAGATAGAACAAGGGGATTTTTTAGCCATCATCGGACCTAACGGAGGGGGAAAATCCACTTTAATCAGATGTATTTTGGGGTTCCTAAAACCTATTAAAGGGAAAATCCTTTGGTGGGGGAAAGAACTAAAAAATTTTAAAGAGTGGTTTAAGATAGGATATGTCCCACAAAGGGCTGGAGACTTGATAGATTTTTTAACCCCACTTACAGTAAAAGAATTTATATCTTTACCTGCAAAATGGTACCACAAATCTTTAGATAAAAGTTATTTTGAAGAGGTGATCCATCTCTTAGGGCTACAAGACCTTTTAAATCAAAAATTAGGGAAACTCTCTTATGGACAGCTCCAGAGAGCCTATATCGGAAGGTCTTTGATCTTAAAGCCAGAGGTATTAATCCTTGATGAACCTTCGGTAGGCTTAGACTTTTTTTCCCAGGAAAGGTTTTATAAGTTATTAGAAAGCTTACATCAAAAAGGGTTAACCATTCTACTCATTACCCATGAAACCTGGTTACTAACCAAATCGGTAAACAAAATAGCCTGTATCAACAAGAATCTCTTTTTCCATGGAACCCACGAAGAGTTTTGTACCTTAAGCCAACAAAAAGATTTCTATTCGGAATATCACCGGATAGAACATTCCCACTGGTAAAAATGACTGAACTTTGGTTATCCTTAGAATTATTAAAATATGGGCTTTTAGCTGGAATTTTTCTTGGGATTTCCTTTGCATTTACTTCACCCTTTTTGGTTTTAAAAAGAAATTCTCTTTTTCCCCATGCCTTAACTCACGTTTTATTCTTAGCTATCATCCTTATTTCTATAATCTCTGAATATTTCCCAAATATTTTTACCTACCCTCTTTTAGAATACCCTATCATGGGGCTGGTAACCCTCTTTTGCACCTCTTTGGTATTTGTTTTAAAGAGAACGTTTAGACTTTATGAAGACACAGCAACTTCTATCATCGCAAGTTTAGCCCTTGGTATAGCCTTAATCCTTATTACCAAAACCTCTCAATATGACACGAGACTCCTTTCCTATCTATTTGGAAGTTTGATGACCGTTACTTCTAAGGATATGTTTAACAGCCTATGGATAGCCTGTCTGACGTTGCTGGTGTTTTATAAATACTATCCTCTATGGATCACCCAGACGACAGACCATGAAATCCCCGGGGTTAACTTTAAATGGGCTAACTTTTGGTTTCTTACCATCTTAACCCTTCAGGTGTTTATCAGTATCAAACTTATGGGAGTGCTTTTAGTCTCTTCTTTGTTTGTTTTTACCAGTGTTTTAGGGCTAAAAACAGGAAACAACGTAAAACAAACTATCTTTTTAACTGCTTTAACCAACCTTTTTAGCATCTTATCAGGAACAATAGTTTCTCTAGTATGGGACATTCCTTTTTCAAGTGCTGTAGTTCTTTGTATGAGTTTTTGGCTTTTAATCTCTTTTATTCTGAAAAGCTGGAGGACTTAAATGTTAGAGTTTATAGACAGCCATGCTCATCTTAACCTCCCAGAATTTAAAAAAGACTTAGAAGATACCATCAACCGGGCTAAACAAAACGGTGTTATCCATTGTGTGGTAGTAGGGATTAACCCTTCTACCAATAAAAAAGCCTTAGACCTGCATCAAAAATATCCTGACTTTATTTCCCCGGCTCTGGGTTTTCATCCCCATGAGGTAAAAAAACTTTCTGAAGAAGATTACAGGGAATTAGAAAAACTTTTGCCTCAAGCAGTAGCCCTTGGTGAAATCGGACTTGACTGGGTAAAAGAGTATTCTCCTAAGGAGATGCAAATCAAACACTTTGAAAGACAACTTGCGATAGCCAAGTCTCAACAAAAACCGGTAATCCTTCATCTTAGAGGTGAAGAAAACCTCTGGGAAACTGCGATAGCTATCCTTAAAAATTTTTTACCTATTAGGTTTGTATCTCATTGTTTTACTTCAGGACCTGAAATAGCTAAAAAAATACTTGATTTAGGGGGTTATATTTCTATTCCAGGGGTGGTGACCTTTCCTAAAGCAGAAGAGCTAAGAGCCGCTGTAAAGTTTATTCCTTTAGAACGAATGCTTATAGAAACGGACTGCCCTTATCTAACCCCTATGCCTTTCAGAGGAAAAAGAAATGAACCCGCTTTTTTACCTTATACCGCTCAAAAAATAGCAGAAATAAAAGGACTCCCTTTAGAGGAAATAGCAGAAAAAGTTAAAGAAAACACTATAAGATTTTTTTCTTTGGTGCTATAATATAGAAGCGATTCCTAAAGGATTAGGAGGACGGTTAAATGCGGCTAAAAAGAGAGGTTTATATAGGTGAATTAAACAAAGATTTTATAGGAAAAGAAGTTACTGTTTCTGGTTGGGTGCTTAGAAGACGAGACCATGGAGGTATCATCTTTTTAGACTTAAGAGATAGGTCTGGTCTACTTCAGGTAGTTTTTGAAGAAGACATAGACCAAGAGGTACATAACTTAGCTGACTCTATCAGAATAGAGTATGTAGTAAGTGTTAGAGGTAAGATAAGGAAAAGACCAGAAGGAATGGAAAACCCTAAGATTTCTACCGGTGACATAGAGCTCGTAGCTACAGACGTAGAAATACATAACACCTCAAAAACCCCACCCTTTCCGCTTGACGAAGACCTTTCTGAGGTCTCAGAAGCTCTCCGTTTAAAATACCGTTATTTAGAGATGAGAAGTCCTGACGGTTTAACCCCTTTTATCTTTAGACACAAGGTAAACCATTCCATAAGAGAATTCTTAAACAGTAGAGGTTTCTTAGAGATTGAAACTCCCTATCTTACTAAAAGTACTCCTGAAGGAGCAAGAGACTATCTGGTTCCAAGCCGTCTTTATCCTGGCAAGTTTTATGCCTTACCTCAATCCCCTCAGCTTTTTAAACAGATTTTGATGGTAGCAGGGGTAGACCGGTACTATCAGATTGTAAGATGCTTTAGGGATGAGGACCTTAGGGCAGACAGACAACCAGAGTTTACTCAGCTTGACATGGAGATGTCCTTTGTAGAAGAACAGGACGTGATGGCGCTTATAGAAGAACTTATGAGTTACATTTTTGAAAAGAACCTGGGAATTACCCTTTCAACACCTTTTCCGGTGATAACCTTTGAAAAAGCCTTAGAGGAATATGGTACAGACCGACCTGACCTAAGGTTTGACCTAAAATTACAAAACCTGTCTGAGTTGTTTAAAGATTCTTCTTTTAAAGTCTTTCGAGGTGCTTTAGATGCAGGTGGGGTGGTCAAAGGGTTAAAAGCCCCTGCCACTTTTTCTCGAAAAGAGTTAGAAGATTTGACTAAGTTTGCTCAAGACTTAGGAGCCAAAGGTCTTGCCTGGATCAAATACAGTAAAAACGGAAAAACCTTTGAAGAGAAATGGAACTCCCCTATCGTAAAATTTTTTGAACCCTCTGTTTTAGAACGACTGGTAGAAGTCTTTAAGGTTGAAGAAGAACAAGTTACCTTCTTTTTTGTGGCTGACTCTAAAGAAATTGCTAACTTAGTTTTAGGGGAGCTAAGAAAACATATAGCAAACAAGCTTAACTTAATACCTCAAGGAGTTTTTACCTTCACTTGGGTGGTAGATTTTCCACTTTTTGAATGGGATGATGAAGAAAACAGACTGGTTTCTGTGCACCATCCTTTTACCCATCCTAAAGAAGAAGACCTTCCTCTTTTAGACACAGACCCCCTTAAAGTAAGGGCTAGGGCCTATGACTTGGTTTTAAATGGTATAGAAGTAGGAGGTGGAAGTATTCGTATCCATCGTAAAGACTTACAACAAAAAATCTTTAAACTTTTAAGTATCTCAGAAGAAGAGGCTGAAGAAAAATTTGGGTTCTTGCTTAATGCTTTAGAATTTGGAGCTCCTCCTCATGGTGGAATAGCCTTTGGACTTGACAGATTAATCATGCTTATGCTTGGGAAAAAGAGTATAAGAGAAGTTATAGCCTTTCCGAAAACTCAAAGAGCCCAATGTCTACTTACCGGCGCACCTGCAGAGGTTAAAATAGAACAGATACTGGAACTACATCTTCTTCCTGGATGGGAAAAAAAACCTAAAACAGAATGATAAAATTTTTTTTAGAAGGAAGTCTGAAAGGTTTAGGCAAATGGCTCCTGTTTTTAGGCCATCCTGTAATCTTTTGTGAAGGCAAAATTTCAGACCAGGATATTTTAAAACATAAAGATTGTGTTTTTCTTATCACCAGCCCTGAAACAGCCATAAGGTTAGAAAAAGCAGGAGTAAAATTTTTACTTCTCCCCAGAGATAACCTAAAAACTCAGCTTAAACTTTGTTTAAATCGCCTTAACCTTAAACCTGAGCTTAAACTTAACCTTTGTACGTTATGCGGAGGACAACTTATCCCTGTGAACAAAGAAGACTTTAAATCTCTTATACCTGAAAAAGTATATCAACGTTATGAGGAATTCAACTACTGTCCTTCCTGTCAAAAACTTTATTGGGAAGGAGATCACGTAAAAAGGCTTCAAGAAAAGTTTCAAAAACTTATTTCTTAAGTTTTTTTATCAATAAGTCTAACACTTTAGAAGCATCTCCTATCAACGCAAGATGTGCCATTTTAACCAGTGGAGCTTCTTTATCGGTGTTTACCGCCACGATAAACTCTGAGTTTTCCATCCCTACAGTATGTTGAAGTGCTCCAGAGATCCCAAACCCTATATAAACTTTAGGTCTAACAGTTACTCCACTTACCCCAATCATCCGGTCTTCTTCAACCCAACCTTCGTAGCAGACCGGACGTGTAGCCCCAACCTCAGCTTTTAGGAGCTGAGCCAGCTCAAAAAGCTTCTTAAAGTTTTCCTTAGACTTAAGCCCTCTCCCTCCAGCCACAACCACTTTAGCGGTAGAAAGCCTGTTAGGTTGCTTGGCAGAGGGTTTAAAATTTCTAACCTTTATTTTACTTACCCAAGTAAATTCCTCAGGCATTGCTACTTCAAAAAACTTCGGTTCTCTTTCTCCGTAAGAAGGAGAAAAGGCACCGATAGAAAGGGTTGCCATAACAGGTGTAGTTTTTGATATAAGTTTAGCTATGATGTTTTCTCCATAAGTAGGTCTTGCCATAACTATCTTTCCGTCTTCTACCTCTAAATGATTAACATGAGCACAAAGCCCTAAATTTAGTTTTCCGGCTATCCTTGGAGCCAAAGCACAACCAATTGAGGTTGCCGGAAAAAACAACCCGTAAGGAGAGGTTTTTTTGACAATTTCTATCAAAACTTCAGCATATAAATCATCTTTAAAATGGACCAACTCTTGATGACAAACCATCCAAACTTCATCAGCAATAGATTTTTTTAACACCTCTAAATCCTGAAAAGATTGAAGATTATCCATCAAACAGACAAGTACCACCTTTTTATCTAACTTTAGACCTAATTCTTTTAAAGGAGTAAGCACTTCTATAGCCGAAGGGTGTAATTTCCCGTTAAAAATTTCTCCAAAAGCTAAAAGACTTCCTTTCTCAAGTTCTTCTAAGTTCTTTTTTTCGATCATGTTTCACCTCTAAAGATGAATTATTCCTTTTTGTTCTAAAACCGAGATAAGCTTTTCTACCAGAAAAGAAGGTTCTCCCTCCAACACCTGCCCCTTAGCTTCAAATTTTTTCTCAAAAACATCTACTACCTGAGTAGGTGAACCATTAAGCCCTAATCTTTCAGGAGATAACCCTAAATCTTGAACTGTAAAAACCAAAGGATCTTTTTCTTTGACCTCTAAAAGTCTCTTTAAAGAGGGGGGCCTTAGATAATCAAAAGCCTCAGGTAAAACAGAAGCTACAAAAGGAGGTTCTACCTCTAACTCTTCTTCACCATACTCTGTCTGTCTTAGCACTACCCAATTATTCCCTTCTTTTAAAACGGTTTTAACATTAGTAATAGATGGCAATCCAAGTAAAGCTGCTGTTTCGGGAGGAACTTGAGAGGTCTCTCCGTCTATGGATTTAAGACCCATAAGGACTAAAGAATAAGGGGACATCTTTTTGATAGCCTCAGCAAGGACATAACTTGTAGCTAAGGTATCTGCACCGGCAAAAGCCCTATCAGACAAAAGTACCATTTCATCAGCCCCTATCCCGTATACCTCTTTTAAAAGAGGTATAACATTAGGAGGACCCATAGTAATCACAGTAACCTTCAATCCATAATTTTCTTTAAGCCTTACGGCCATTTCTACAGCCTGTCTGTCTGGAGGGTTAAGAATTAGTTCTAAACTATCTCTCTTTAGGGTATGGGTCGATGGGTCTACCTTAACTGTCCCTGGTTTAGGCACCCCTTTTATACAAAGGATTATTTTTTCCATCTCTGACCTCTCGTTTATTTATAGTGTTTAAGCAACTCTCTAGCAATCACGTTTCTCTGGATTTCATTTGTCCCTTCGTAAATCTGCAGACACTTTGCGTCTCTAAAATACTTTTGAACAGGATAATCTCTCATATAACCTAAACCACCCATCATTTGGATAGCTCTTTCGGTAACCCACATAGCCACATCTGTAGCAAAACATTTTACCATAGATGAAGCCCCAGAAAAATCTTTAGCCCCCCGATCTATAAACCGGGCTACACTATAAAGTAAACTCCTTGAAGCCTCGATTTTCATCGCCATATCAGCAAAGGTATGGCTTACTGCTTGAAACTGATAAACAGGTTGCCCAAATTGAATCCTTGAGGAAGCGTGTTTTAAAGAAACCTCCATCGCTGCCTGAGCTATTCCTACAGCCTGGGCTCCTGCACCGCATCTGGCATAATCTAAGGTTTTTAAGGCCACAATAAATCCCATACCTTCTTTAGCAAGAAGTCTTGACTTAGGGATCACACAATCATTAAAAAAAAGCTCAGTGGTAACCGAAGTTCTTAACCCCAACTTCTTTTCCTTTTTGCCTACTGTAAAACCGGGGTCACCCTTTTCTACTATAAAGGCACTGGCACCTCTTGCCCCTTTAGAAGGGTCTGTAAGGGCTATAACCACATAAATATCTGCTATACCTCCGTTAGTAATCCACTGTTTTACTCCATTTAATACATAATAGTCTCCTTCTTTTTTAGCTGTAGTTTTGATCCCAAAGGCATCACTTCCTGCCTGAGGTTCTGTCAAGGCAAAAGCACAAAGGCTCTCTCCTTTAGCGATACGAGGTAAGTAATGAGCCTTTTGCTCTTGATTACCAAAAAAAATAATAGGATAAGCTCCAAGAAAAGAAGCAGCATAAGTAGTAGAAACACCTGCACAATAGTAAGAAAGATGTTCCACTGCAAGACACATCTCCAAACTACCCAAACCCAAGCCTCCATATTCTTTAGGAACAATTATTCCAAAAAAATCGGCTTGGGCTAAGGCCTTTATAGGTCTTTCATCATAAACTTCTTTTTCGTCCCATTCCAAGGCATAGGGCTTTATATACTCTTCTCCAATCCTTTTGATAAGGTCAACCAACAATTTCTGAGTTTCATTTAGCCCGTAATCAATCATAAAAACACTCCTGCAAAATTCAAAATTTCCTCTATTTTACTAAAAAATCTCTGTTAGGCAAGATAAAAACAGGAAAACTATGAAAAATAGAGGTTATGGGTTTAAAGGCTTTAACGTGTTTCTATATTTCGAAGGAACAGTCTGAGGAAACTGAGTATAATGAACTTTACCTTTTTCGTCTACGTAGTAATAAATTGGGTTGTTCACTTCTAAATTAGAAGGAAGGTTTTTATTTCTACTTTTTGAGGTTGATTTTTTTTCTTGTTTAGCTTTTTCTCCTTCTTCTCCTAGAGTAAGATAAGGCTTTAACAATTGCAATTTTTTAGGACCTATCCCTTTTACTTTTTCTACGTCCTCCCAGGATTTAAAAGGCCCGTTTTTCTCACGATAGTCTACAATAGCTTGGGCTGTTTTCTTACCAATGCCAGGAAGTTTTTCTAAATCTTCTACTGTAGCCTGATTTATGTCTAATTTTTTAGCAAAAACTAAAGAAACACTCAATAAGACGCACAAAAGAAAACCAACACTACATAAATAAAAGAAAAGAAAGGGGCGAGAAAGCCCACCCCTTTTATGAAAAGACATTTTTGTGCTTTACACACACCCGGTAGGTTTAGGTAATCCAGCCATCTTACAAGCACCTTTTCCAGGACCAGAAGGGAACAACTCATAAATCTTCTTTAATGGAAATCCGGTGACCTTGGACAAAATTCTAACCATAGGAGCAACACCGTTCTTTCTGTAGTAATCCTGAAGGACGTTAATTACCTTCCAGTGTTCTTCGGTTAACTCCTGGATACCTTCTAATTCCTTCACATACTCAACCCATTCTTTACACCAAGCATCAAGACCACCTGCTAAGAATCCGTCCTCATCTACTTCAAAAACCTTACCTTTGTACTCAACTGTTGGCATACCTAACACCTCCTTTTATTTTTTAATAAAACGTTTTTTTCAAAAAAAATATTCTAAACCTTAAAACTTATTTTTACAATTTATTTTTATCTATTTTTACAAAAAAGTCAAGGGTAATTTTAAAAAATTTCTTTAATCATCGGTACTTCATCACAATCAGGAAATTTGGGACATCTTACGCAGTCTGACCACACCTTGTAAGGCAACTCAGACTTATTAGTTCTTACAAACCCTACCTTTTCAAAAAAAACCGGCACTCTGGTCAACACAAAAACCCTTGGTATTTCAAGTTCTTTTGCCTCTTGTAAACAAGCCTTTACCAAAGCTAAACCAATACCCTTATTCTGATATTCCTCACTTACCACCAAAGACCTTATCTCTGCTAAATCTTCCCAACAAATCTGCAAGGCACAAGCGGCAACCACTAAATCTTTATCTTGATAAACAAAAAAATCCCGCACATGTTCATACAATTCAGATAAAGACCGAGGAATAACCTCTCCAGTTTTAGAAAAATGTAAAATTAGTTTATAAATATACTTTATATCAGAAAGTTTTGCCTTTCTTATCATTATTTAAACCTGATAACTTACTTTAATTCTACAACAAAGGGGTTGCTTACTCCAAGGTCAGAGACTACCTTAGTAGCTGCTTTTTCTGCCTCTTCTCTGGAGGCATATCTACCTACATAAACCTTATAAAGGGTTTTTCCCTCAGAAGGAATAGCTTTTACCGTAACCTTATAACCTTTTTTTTCAGCTAAAGTCCTCAACTTTTCAGCAGATTCCTTTTGCGAAAAAGCACCCACCTGAAGCGCAAAAGACCCTTGTTTTATCTGGTTAGCAATTTTCGCTACCTCTTTGGTTTTAGAAATAGATGTTTTTTCTTTGGAAGGTTCTTTTACTTCAGATACCTTAGGTTTAGCCTGCTTTTTTTCTTTTTCTATTACTTGAGCTTCTGGTTCAGGTTTGGAAGGAGAAACAAAGGCTTGAGAAGAGGCATTTCCCTTAAGATCTACAGGTTTTTCAGCTGTGGCGTTTAAACCAGAAAGAGATGGGGTTGTCGCACTTTCATTACTTGTAAGAGAAGGAGGAGGTGGAGGGGGGAGCTCCTCTTTAGAGGTAGACTCTGCGGCTATCTTCTCCTGTTCTTTAGAACCTAATTTACTTCCTACCCAAACTCCTCCAATAAAACTCCAAACCAACAAACATAATCCAAAAAGTATAATAAAGACTAAAGCAATTCTACTTACCTCTATTTTTACCTTCTTACCCTCCATAAAAACCTCCTTTTTACATTTTTTCTGGAGAGTTAACCCCCAAAAGGTTTAGACCATTTTTTAGAACTATTTTACACCCTAAACACAACCCTAGTCTAGCTAAAGTTAACGGTATATCATCTGAAAGCACTCGATGTTTAGTATAAAACTCATGAAATTGTTTGGCAAGGTCTAACAGGTAATAAGTAATTTTATAGGGAGCATAAAACATACTTGCTGATTCTATAACCTCTTTAAATTCTTCTATCTTTTTGGCAAGAGCAATCTCTTCCTCTGAAGAAAGAAGGCTAAAATCTACCTCTCTCCAGTTTATTTCTCCTAAACCTTGCTCTCTTGCTTTCTCAAAAATACTGCAAATCCTTGCGTGAGCATATTGTACATAATAAACTGGGTTTTCTTGAGACTGCTTTTTGGCCAAATCTATATCAAAATCTAAAGGAGAGTCAGAAGACCTGGATAGAAAAATAAATCTGGTAGCATCTACCCCTACTTCGTTTAAAAGCTCTTTTAACTCTACAAACTCCCCTTGTCTGGTGGACATGCTTTTTAGTTCTCCACCTTCTATAAGATTAACCATCTGAATAAGAATTACTTTTAAATTTTCTGGATTTAAACCTAAAGCCTTAAGAGCCCCTTTTAACCGTTTTACATATCCATGGTGGTCTGCTCCCCAAAGGTTGATCGCAAGGTCAAACCCACGGTCTACAAACTTTTCATGATGATAGGCGATGTCTCCTGCAAAATAGGTATATTCTCCGTTAGAACGAATAAGCACCCGGTCTTTTTCATCTCCAAAATCAGAAGACCTAAACCATAAAGCACCTTCTTTTTCATAAACTAAACCTTTTTGTTTTAAAAAGTTTATCAAAGCATTTACTTTGCCTTTTTCATAAAGGCTTTTTTCTGAATACCAACTATCAAAAACTACCCTGAACCTATCAAGGTCTGATTTTATATCTTCAAGGATGGTCTTTATCGCTATCTCTCTGCAGATGGCTATAGCCTCTTTTTTTTCTAATTCTAAAAGGTTAGGATAGTCTGCCAAAACCTTTTTGGCTATATCGTAGATGTACGCACCTTTATAAAAATCTTCCGGAAAATTGATCTTTTCTCCTTTTAACTCCTTAGCCCTGAGATAAACAGACTCCCCTAAAATATCCATTTGAGTACCTTTATCGTTTATGTAATACTCTCTGATAACAGAATAACCAGTGAACTCTAAAACCCTTGCTAAAGAATCTCCATAAGCTGCACCCCTTCCATGTCCTATATGAAGAGGCCCGGTGGGATTGGCGGAAACAAACTCAACCAAAACCTTTTTCCCTTTACCTAAGTCAATCCTACCATAGTTATCTTTCTCTTCTATGGCTTTAAGCAGGTTTTCAAGATAATACTGAGTAGATACCCAAAAATTGATAAACCCCGGTTTAGCAACCTCTACCTTTTCAAAAAGAGTTTTTTCGTTAGTAAGTTCTTGAACCAACTTTTCAGCTATTTCTAAAGGAGGGAGGTTTAAGGAGTTTTTTAAAACAAAGGCTATGTTGGTAGCATAATCACCAAAAAAACCTTTTCTTGGGGTCTCTATTTCAAACTGAGGTAAAGGTATCTCGCCAAAAACAGTTTTAACAGCCTTTTCTACTGCCTCTTTAATCCTCTGTTTTATCAACCTTCGTCTCCTTTCTTAGATTTTTTAAAAGGGTTAGGTCAGGAGAATAGTCAGGACACTTCAAGGGTTGGGTATTGTCAAAAGAAAACTTTTTAGCACAAAACTCCCTCCAAGCGCAGGTAGCACATAAAACAGGAAGTTCTAAATTTGACCTTTCTTTTTCTTTCTCCAAAGCTTACTCCTGGTAAAGTTTTTTTAAATCTTGAAACTTTTTATTAAAAAACTCCAAATTTAAGGTTTTGTCAAGATTGGAGAACGAAAAATATTGAGGTAACGGAGCCAAGACTTCAACAGGCTCTTTTTCCAGAGGATGGGGGAAACATAAAAAACAAGCATGTAAAAGAATAGCCTTACCTTGGTTGACCAACCTTTTAGATCCATACCTAACATCCCCTACCACAGGGAACCCAAGACTACTTAGGACAGCCCTTAGTTGATGTTTTCTTCCTGTAATAGGAAAAAGCAAGACTAACGATCTATTTTTTATAACCTGTAATGTTTCATAATAGGTTAGACTTTCTTTTGCACCTTCTTTAGGTTCCCAAAAAACCAAAGCTTTGTGAAATTTTTGATCCCATTTAAGATAAGCCCTAATCAAGTTTTGACCTTTTAAAATTCCTTCTACCTCTGCAAGATAAAATTTACCCACCTTTTTTTGTTTAAAACTTTCGGTAAGTCTTCTGGCTGCTTTTGTGCGCTTGGCAAAAACTAACGCTCCAGAAACAGGTTTATCCAAACGATGAACCACCGCTAAAAAAACGTTTCCTGGTTTATTATCTCTTTTTTTTAAATAATCTTTTAACAAATTTAACAAAGATACCTCTAAATCCTTTGCTCCCTGAACCACCATTCCAGCAGGTTTATTTACCACCAAAAGACTTTTATCTTCAAAAAGGATAAAATCTTCTTTCATGGAGTTCGATTTATGTTCTCTCTTTCTTTTAAAAGTTCTTCTTTCTTTTCCTGAAAATTAGATGCCTTTTGAGAAGGCTTTTGATAAAACTCTTCAGAAATTCCGAATAACCTAAAGATAAAGGTGAAAACCCCTTTTCCTAAACTACTGGGATGTAAGGGAATGATGTTATAATTATCGTATGTCCCTACCACCTGTAAAGGTAGGTAAACTAACATCCTCGGTTTCCCAAGAACCCATTTCCCTAACCCTGGAACCTTTTCTAAAATCACGTCTATCGTTTTGAAAGGAGAGGCATAAAAAGTAAGGTTTAGTTCCTTGTTTTTCAAGTTTATCGGTCCCTCGCCAAACAATCTAAAACCTGAGGCTGAAAGAAAGGCTTCATCTATGAGTAAAGTCGTATCGGTAAAGCGGGAGTTGAAAATTAATTCTTCGTAGGGTAATAACTGACTTTCTAAATTAGGAATTTTTTCTCTAAAAAGATCTATCGGACTTAAAAAACCCAAAAGATGAGCTATAAGAGGAGCACGGTAAATATATCCCTTTTTAGATTTAAGGGTCAACTCTCCTCTACTATTCTTAATCCAATCTTTACCATCTCCTTCCCAAAAAACATATCCTTTTACCTTATAAGGACCTTCTAAGATTACGGTAGGCATCTCTTCTGGATACAGACAGGAAAAAAGGTCTAACAGGTCTCCTTCTGAAGGTAAAAGTTCTACAAAAACTTGATGGGCTTCCCCTGATAAAGAATAGATAAAATCTAATCCTAATCCGCAAAAATTAGCCTTGTTCAGGTTGGCCCATAAAAGTTTCGCTTTAGTGTTTAAACTTAAGTCTAAACTAAAGTTTTCTACCTTATGGGAGGTAGGAAGAATAAGGTCGTTTGCGTTCACCTTTAACTCTGCTATTAGAGGAATCCCTTGGAAATAGTCCCAGATTTCTTTTTTAACCGTTTTATCAGAGGTTTCTTGGGTTGAGCTTAAACCTAAAAACTTTTTTAAATCTATTTTTTGAGAACTTAAATCCCCTGTAACCAAAACATATTTTTGGTTGGTATCCACCTTTAAGTCAGCTAATAAGGTAGAATTGTTCCATTCAAACTTAAACTTTCCATGAATCGTATGGTTCTTAGCAATCTTTCCTTCACCCTCAATCGCTATTCCATCTTTAAACTTAACTCCTTGAAGTGTAAGCCAACCTTCTTCAAGAAAAAGGTTTCTGTTTAAGTAGTCGTTTGCCAAAGACACTAAGATATTTTTTTCTTTTTTAAACTTTAAGTGCAAATTGTTTTCTACTAAACCTTCTAATGGGTAAGGTACCTTATCAAAGATTGTTCCTAACTCTTCCAAACGAGTTTTACCTTGCAGGGTTAAATCTATTTGATTTTGGTTTAACCTTAATCCAAACTTCTGCTGACTTTCTTTTCCGTTAAAACTCCCCAAAATTGAGGTTTGGTCTTTAGTTTGGTCCAAAGTTACAGAAATTTCTTTATCTGAGATCTTAAAGGTTCCTCGGGATTGAACCTGTCCGTCTCTATAAACCAAAGATAGGTTTTCTATGTTTATCGGAGATTTTAATAGAAAAGAAGCCTCTTTAAGCCCTAAGACCTTCTCAATCTTATCCTTTAGTCTTTCTTTCACCTCTCCTTTTAGTTCTAAAAAAATTTCTTGGTCAAAAACCCTACCCTTACCTACAAAATTAGAGTCTTCTATTTCAAAAGCGGCCTCTCCAAAAGAAAGACACCCATCGCGCCAAACTAAAGGTAAACTTTCTGAATAACCAGAAAATCTTTCTCCTTTTACCTCTTCACCTATCCTAAGATTTACTGCTTTTCCCTTTAAAAAGAGATTGCCTAAAATAGCCTGTTTTAGGTTTACTTGCTCTTGGGCTAACTGTTTTAAATTCCCTCGAAATTCCCCTTCTTCTATCTCTAAATTTTCAAATTTAAGGCCCTTTTCCTTAAAAAACACAGCTACCTCTCTTACCTTATCCTTTAGAAACTCTAAAAACTCAGGTTTTATGGTCACTCCCCAAACTTTAACCCTAAAGTCTAAAGAGGATAAATTTAACTCCAAACCTCCATCTTTTATCGCCAATTCTTTATTAAATACATTTAGATTGGAAAGATTTAGTTTGTTTTTGTAGTAAAAAATTTTAGCTGTTTTTAAGTACAAAGGTTTGTCATAAAAAGGCACGGCTAATGAGGCATCTTCTGAAGCTATGTCAAAGGAGAGTTGAAGAGCATCTAAAGGACCTTTTAGGTCTATCTTAGAAACAATAGAACCCTCTGTCTTAAATTCTTTTATTTTTTCTCGGTAAGGCTTGAACATGTCAAAGTTTGCTACAAGCTCTTGGATTTTTTCTGCCCTACCTGAGATGGTTCCTTCTAACCAGAGCTCAGGCTGTTTTTTTGAAAGGTCTAACTCAAAACTTTTTACCGTCCCCAAGACAGAACCTTCTGCTGTCAACGTTCCGTTAAAGATAAGCCTTCCTTCTGAAAAACCCAGCTCTCCTGTGACTTGTTCTAAGTCTAAAGGAAGAAAACCCAGAATTATCTGACCTTCTTTCAACTTACCTTTCGCTTTTATCCTTTTATAGTCGATAAGCTCTTGCCAATCTTTCCCAGAAAAAACAACCTCTAAATCTTCCAAACTCCCTTTCCCTATAAAATCAAAAGCTTCTTTTACCCCCTTTTGTTTTTCAAAAAAAAGAAGTCCTACTCTTTTTATCTCTGCCAAATCAAGTTTTTTAACCTTAAGAGTTGCTTCTAAACCGTCCTTTTTCTTTAAAAACTCTCCCTGTGCCTCTAAAAAAGGATTTCTCAAAACTATTTTTTTAAGGTTTAACATAAGCCCATCTTTTTGAGAGCTAAAGATTCCGGTAATAACGCCACCTAAAAGTTTTTCTTGAGGGAACTGTTTCAAAATCAGTTGGGGATTTAACATTTGAAAAGAAAGATAAAGGTTTTCTTTTTCTAAAGTCAGCTCAGCCATCAAATCAGAAGTAAGACGCCCTATAAACGGTTCTCCCCCCTTAATAAAACCGGTAAAATCAAAATTCCTAGCCTCAATTGAAGTTTCTAAGAAAAGAGATGCAAGATTTAACCTTCCTTTTATTTCAGCTTCTTTAAACTGAGGACTTTTAAGAGATTTTAACTCCCATAGGGTTTGTTGATTGTCTATTTTCAAAAAAAGATCTGTCTTATCGAAAATCAACCAGCCTATGGAAGATTCATACTCTATAGTGGCTTCTTTAGCTTTAAGGTTAAAAGGAGCCATCTTTTTTAACTGGTCTCTTAACTGATACAAGTTTAAAGGTTCCGGTGACCGATAAGATTTTAATTTAAGATTTTTTACCTGAATGCTTTCGGGGAAAAATTTTAACCTAAAAATTTTGGATAAAGATAAAAAAGCAGTAACCTCAGGAGCCTCTACCTCACGATATCTATTTTTAAACACAAAATCTTCAATCTTTACCTTTCCTTCAAAAACATCTATCTTTATTTCTTTATAGTTTATATCTATCTTCTGGGTGTTTTTTAAAAAGTTGATCAGAGGTCCTTTAATCCAGGGACGATTAAGAAAAAAATCTATGTTCACTACACATAAAAATAACAAAGAAAAGACAAAAACAAGCAAAAGAAGAGTAAAACGAATTTTTTTCACCATTGTTTATGGATTTTAACCCTAAAAGGTTAAAAAATCAAGAAAAGTTTAGACTTGGATAAGTTTATAAGCTAAATGTATTGCCTGGATAAAACTTGATGGGTTAGCAACACCTTTGTTTGCTATATCATAAGCTGTACCATGACAAGGAGAAGTCCTTATTACTGGAAGTCCTAAGGTTATGTTTACCCCGTCTTCAAAATGTATAAGTTTAAAAGGAGCAAGCCCCTGATCGTGATACATGGCAACTACCAAATCATAACGTCCTTGATAAGCCCAGAAAAAAAGACTATCTGCAGGATAAGGGCCATATACGGGAAGACCAGCTTTTTGACAAAGGGTTATGGCCTCTTTTAAAACCGTTTTTTCCTCTTCACCTATAAGGCCTCCTTCTCCGGCATGGGGATTAACCCCACAGAGGGCGATTTTTGGATTTAATACTTTAAGTTTTAGTAAAAATTCAAAGGAAAGCTTAGCTGTAGCAAAAACTTTGTCTGCGGTTATCTTTTCTGGGACCTCTTTTAGAGGAATATGTGTAGTAACCAGCGATACTTTTAATCTTTCTCCATAAAAACTCATCACAAAATCTTTAGCCCCAAGCTCTTGAGCCAGCCACTCTGTATGTCCCTTATATTTAATCCCAACCTTTTCTAAACCCTCTTTACTTATAGGTCCGGTAACAATCGCCTTTATCTTACCTTCTTTAGCAAGGTCTATGGCTTTTTGTACAAAAAGTCCCATTGCCTTAAATCCATCAACCGAGGGTTCCCCAGGCTTTACCTCTATTTCGGTAAGAGATAGAATTTCTAACTCAGGAGGGATTTTAATCCCTAACCATTTAGCCCTTTGTTCTATAACCCGAGCGTCTCCTATAATCAAAAGAGAGGATAAAACCTCAGGAAATTTCTCTTGAAAATGTTGAAGTGATTTAAGGATTACTTCTGGACCTATCCCTGCAGGACACCCTAAGGTAATACCTATTTTATTTTCTATCAAAAAAGACCTCCTTGGGAAAGGAGGCTAAAAAGCCCCCTTTTCCCAAGTTTATTTCATTTCTTCGAAATCAGCGTCTATCACATCATCTCCACCTTTTTTCTGAGAACCTTCTTGAGATGTATAAGAAGTTTTTTCTCTGTAAAGCATCTCTGCAAGTTTATAAGAAGCCTGGGTTAATTCATCGCTTGCCCTTCTTATTTCGTTTATGTCCTCCCCTTCCATAGCCTTCTTTAGTTGAGCTATCTTTTCTTCTACTTCTTTTTTAAGAGGTTCTGAGACCTTGTCTCCTAATTCTCTTAAGGTTTTTTCTACAGAATAGATAAGACTGTCTGCCTGGTTGCGAGCTTCGGCAAGCTCTTTTTTTCTTCTGTCTTCTTCTGCAAACTGTTCTGCCTCTTTAATAATTCTCTGGATTTCCTCTTCACTTAACCCTGAAGTAGGTCTTACCACGATAGACTGTTCTTTCCCGGTGCCTAAGTCTTTAGCAGTAACATGTAAGATACCATCTGCGTCTATGTCAAAAGTAACCTCTATCTGGGGTACTCCTCTTGGAGCAGGAGGTATACCTACCAGGTCAAATTTTGCGATACTCTTGTTGTCTTTAGCCAAAGGCCTTTCTCCTTGCAAAACATGAATGGTAACTGCTGTCTGATTATCGGTAGCTGTGGTAAAAATCTGACTCTTTCTAGTAGGAATGGTGGTACCTCTCGGTATGATAACTGTAAAAACACCTCCCAAGGTTTCAATTCCCAAAGAAAGAGGAGTTACGTCTAAAAGAAGCACATCCTTTACCTCTCCTTTTAATACTCCAGCCTGAATGGCAGCACCCATAGCCACCACTTCATCTGGGTTAACACCTTTCACCGGCTCTTTTCCAAAGATTTCTTTTACCTTTTGTTGAACCCTTGGCATACGGGTCATACCACCAACTAAAATAACCTCACTTATATCCTTAGGAGTAATTCCTGCATCTTTCATGGCAATACGACAGGGTTCTTCTAATCTTTCTATCAAATCCTCTACTAAACTTTCAAGCTTTGCCCTGGTTAACTTCATTACCAAATGTTTAGGTCCTGAGGCATCAGCGGTAATAAAAGGAAGGTTTATCTCAGTCTCTAAGGTGCTTGAAAGCTCAATTTTAGCCTTTTCAGCAGCTTCTTTTAACCTTTGTAAAGCCATTTTATCCTGTCTTAGGTCTATCCCATGCTCTTTCTTAAACTCTTCTGCGATGTAGTCTACTATTCGCATATCAAAATCTTCACCACCTAAAAAGGTATCTCCAGAGGTTGACTTAACTTCAAATACACCATCTCCTATTTCTAAGATAGAGATATCAAACGTTCCTCCTCCAAGGTCAAAAACAGCAATCAAACCTTCTTTTTTCTTTTCAAGTCCGTAAGCTAAGCAAGCAGCTGTAGGCTCATTGATAATTCTGATAACGTTTAAACCTGCAATTCTACCTGCATCTTTGGTTGCCTGTCTTTGACTGTCATCAAAATAAGCAGGAACAGTAATTACCACATCTTTTACTTCCTGGCCTAAATACTCTTCTAAATCCTGCTTAATCTTCCTAAGAATCATGGCTGAAATCTCAGGAGGACTATACCGTTTTCCTCTTATTTCTACATGTGCATCTCCGTTAGGAGCTTCTACTATCTTATAAGGAACTCTTTTTTTCCATTCCTGTACCACCGGATCGTTAAACTTTCTACCCATCAATCTCTTAATTCCAAAAATGGTGTTTTCTGCATTGATGATGGCCTGCCTTTTAGCAGGAAGACCCACCAATATTTCTCCGTTTTCTTGGAAAGCTACCACCGAAGGTGTAGTCCTTGTCCCTTCTCTGTTAGGGATTACCTTGGGTTCACCACCCTCAAATATGGCAACACAAGAGTTAGTAGTTCCAAGGTCAATACCTACTATAGGTACCTTGCTCATTTTTCAACCCTCCTTTTAATTTTTTATTCGTTTTCCACTATATTTTCTTCTTCTGTTTCTTCTGGTCTTTCTTCAGTAGTTTTTTGTTCTTCCTTTTTCCCCATACACACACAAACTAAAGCTGGTCTTATTAACCTATCATGTAAGGTATAACCTTTTTGATATACCTTGGTGATAGCTCCAGAAGGAACTTCCGGATGAACCTCTGTAGAAAGAGCTTCATGATAAAGAGGATGAAAAGGTTCTCCTACAGCTGGGACTACTTGCTTTAGCCCAAATTTTTCAAGGGTAGAAACTAAATATTTAAAAGTTAACTCAACCCCTTGTTTTAAAGCCTCTATATTTTGCGTGGTAGAAAAAGCCTCTAAGGCTCTTTCTAAATTATCTATAGCAGGTAAAATCTCTTTAAAAAAGTTTTCTAAGGCAAATTTATAATATTCTTCTTTTTCTCTTTTAAGACTTTTTTTAAGATTTTCTATTTCAGCTGCATATCTTAAAGCTAAATCCTTCCAGTATTTAATTTCTTCTTCCTCTTTAGTTTTAGTCTCTTCTTGTGTTTCAAGATTTTCTTTTAAATTTTGTTCTTTTTCTTCTAGACTTTGTTCCTTTTCTTTAATCTCTTCCATATAAGATCACCTCCCAAAATTAGCACACTTTACATCTTACCATTTTAAGTTATGATAAAAATTAAGACTTTTATTTAATTTTTCCAGAGGATTAAGCAAAAAATGCTTGAAAAATGGAAAATTAAAAATCTTTTAGCTAAAGCTTTTGAAGAGGATATTCCTTTTTATGATTTAACCACAGAATTGGTTATAAAAGAAAACCCTATAGTAAAAGCTTATTTTTTAGCCAAAGAACCTATGGTAGTATGTGGTACGTTGGTGGTAGAAGAAGGGTTTGCATTTATCGACCCAGAAATAAAAACCTTTTGGCACTACCAAGATGGTCAAGAAGTAGAACCCTATACTAAAATAGGAGTAGTAGAAGGAAGGGTAAAAAGTATACTAAAAGCAGAAAGGGTAGTTCTCAACCTTTTTCAACATCTTTCTGGGATTGCCACTTATACCCGAAAGATGGTAAAAAAACTTAGCCCATATAAAACAATTCTGCTTGATACGAGAAAAACCCTTCCTGGCTTAAAGGTTTTACAAAAGTATGCGGTTAAGGTAGGAGGGGCACAAAATCATCGTTTCTCTCTTTCTGACGGTATTCTCATAAAGGATAATCATATCAAAGTTTTAGGAGGAATAGAAAAAATCCCTCAAGTACTTAAAACTTTACCTCATTACCTAAAAGTAGAAATAGAGGTAAAATCTTTAGAAGAGTTAGAGTTTTTACTGAAAGCCAAAGCACCTATAGATGTAGTTCTTTTAGATAACTTTACCCCAGAAAATGTCCAGAAAGCAAAAGATCTTATCAAGCAATACAACCCTAACCTTAAAATAGAGGTCTCGGGAGGAATTAATTTAGATAACATTGAGTATTTTGCCAAACTTGAGGTTGATTATCTCTCATCTGGGAGTTTAACCCATTCGGTTAGAGCGGTAGACATTAGCTTAAAAATAGAATAAGGGAGGGAAGACCCCCTCCCCTCGGTCTTATCTTAGAGGTTAGCAAAAGTTTTTTCTAAAGGTGGTACCACTTCTTTCTTTCTACTCATAACACCTGGTAACCACACGCTTTTTCCTTCTAATTTCTTCCCAAAAGTAATCTCAATGATCTTTGGTTCGTCTGTGATAACCATCAACTCAGTACCTTCCTTCATGATGTCTGTTAACATCAACACCACAGAATGATAAGCCCCTTCGACCTTAATCTTGTTAAGCTCATCATAGATTTCATCAAACCTATGTTCTATAGTCTTTAAATCAATCAACTCGATCTGTCCTACTCCCACTTTTTTACCACTCATGTTGTAGTCTTTGAAGTCTCTCATGATGATGTCTTTGGCAGACATTCCAGAGACATCAGAAAGTTTGGACTTTACTTCTACACCGAAGCTTACGATATCTTCTATCCCAGCGATCTTGGCTAAAGCTTCAGCTGCTTCTTTGTCAGCCTCGGTGGTGGTAGCAGACTTAAAAACAACAGTATCACTTAAAATGGCTGCAAGCATAAGACCAGCCATTTCTTTAGGAATTTCAACACCGGTTTTATCAAAAAGAAATTTCAAAACAGTAGCAGTACAACCTACCGGGAAGTTAACAAAAAATATTGGATTAGGGGTGGTTACATCTCCTATTTTGTGATGATCAACCACGGCTACTATTTCTGCCTTGTCTATGTTATCAACACTTTGAACCTTATCAGAGTGATCTATTAGAGCAATAGTCTTGCCTTCTCCATCCGTCATAATCTCAGGCACTGCTATCCCAAATTTTTCTAAGACAAACTTTGTTTCTGCATTAGGTTCTCCCTGAATGACAGGCACGGCTTCCTTTTCTACCTTCATGATTTTACAGCCTGCTTTTTTCCAAGCGTTTAAAAGATAAGCAAACACTATAGCAGAAGCCACAGAATCAGTATCAGGTTTTTTGTGCCCTACCACATAAATTTGATGATGCATAAGGTCACCTCCTAAAATTTTATTTTTGATTTTTAAATAAACTATTATACTAATTTTTCCGTCTTGTCAACCCTAAAAATTAACTATATAATTTCAAAATTAAAAAAATTTGGTCCCCAAAAGGGGGATTTTTAAAGTTTTTTGAAATCTTTCCGATTTATTTTATAAAATCTTTTCAGAGGATTTATGGGCAGAGAAGCCGTAAGAATAGATGTGGTAATTCCATTAGAAGTGACAAAGTTAGACCCCTCTGAGATAGAAAACAGAATAGCTCATGTGGTAGGAGATACTTCTGTTTTTTCCTACATTCCTGTTAAAGATACCATAGATGAAGCGTTAAATTCTTGGTTAAAGTTAATTAATGCAAAGCTTGATTATTTAATCAACCTTATGTCTCGAGAAAAAGAAGGATTTAACAAACTCCCTTATAAAAAAGTAAACTTAAATGAAAAAGGTCTAAGATTTATTAGCCAAGAACCTTTTGAGATAAACGATTTTGTAGAAATAAAAACAGTATTAGACCTTTATCAGCCTGTAGGTTTTTATCTTTATGGCAAGGTAGTCAGATGTAAACCTGTAGAGGGTAAGTTTGAAGTCGCTGTGGAGTTTGTCAACCTAACCAAAGACATCAGAGAAAAGATAGGTTTTTTTATTCTACAAAAGGAAAGAGAAATCATTAGAGAGATGAGGGAAATCTAAATGCCTTCTATAGTAGGTTTTATTGTAGTTATAATATGTGTATTTGGTGGTTATGCCTTAGAACATGGTAACTTTTCAGTTCTTATACAACCGGTCGAATGGTTAATCATCTTTGGGGCAGCAGGAGGAGCCTTATTAGCAGCTTCAACCCAACCTGCTTTAAAAGGGGCTATCCAATATTCTATCAAAGCGCTTACTAAACCCCAAATTTATGAAAAACAAGATTTTATAGACCTACTACTTCTTTTAAACGATATTTTTAGAAAGATAAAAAAAGAAGGTTTAATCTCGATCGAGCAGGACATTGAAAACCCAGAGGCAAGTAAAATCTTTTCAAGCTATCCTAAGGTTCTTGCTAATCATCACGCCTTAGACTTTATTAGAAACACTTTTCGTTCTATTTTAACCACCAACATCACACATTTTGAGTTAGAAGCCCTTTTAGAAAATGAGATAGAAATCATCCACCATGAGAATTTAGAACCGGTACACCGTCTTGAAAAACTTGCAGACTCTATGCCAGGTTTAGGTTTGGTGGCTGCAGTTTTAGGTATAATCTTAACGATGGGAAAGATTGATGAGCCACCTGAAGTTTTGGGTCATCATCTTTCTATAGCGCTTGCAGGTACGTTTATCGGTATCTTAACCTGTTATGGATTTTTAACCCCTCTTGTCCAAAAATTGGAGTTTTTTTGCAATCAAGAAAAAGAATATCTTAACGTCATCAAAACCGCTATCGTTTATTTTATAGGAGGTGGAGCCCCTCAAATAGCGGTTGAATTTGCCAGGAGATCCATATCCCCTCATATGAGACCATCTTTTGAAGAACTTGAAAACCTTATGAAAGGTAAAAAATAACAAATAAACCATGACCACTCCTCCTATAATCATCAAAAAGGTTAAAAAAATAGTCGGAGGGCATCACGGAGGTTCCTGGAAGATTGCCTATGCAGACTTTTTAGCAGGGATGATGACTTTTTTTCTTTTGATGTGGCTGGTAAGTATCATGGAACCAAAACAGAAGGCTCAGGTTGCAGCCTATTTTAGAAAGTTTAACATTTTTGAAAAGGCTGGTGTAAGTATGCTTATGGAGTATTACCGAAAAGGCACATTAAAAAGTGAATATAGTGGACTTATGCCTGAGGCCAAGTTTGACCTAAGAAAAGAAGAAGAAAAGATAAAAAAAATCGTAGAAACAAGACTAAAGTCTCTTAAAGAACATATTTTAATAGAAATTTCAGAAAAAGAAAAAATCATCCGTATAGAAATTGTAGAACTTACCAATCAACCTTTATTCCAGAGCGGTAGTGCTGAGTTAACTCCTACTGCTAAGGCTATCTTACAAACCTTAGCCCAGGAGTTAAAAAACGTTTCTGGAACCATAACCATAGAAGGACATACAGACGCTGTCCCTTCAAGAAGAGGAAAATTAGGAAACTGGGAACTCTCTACTGCCAGAGCCCTTTCAGCCATGTTAGAGTTAGAAAAAAACGGATTTTCTCCAGAAAAAATAAAAAAAGTAGTAGGATATGCAGACAACTTCCCTTTAATAAAGGATAATCCCTTTGACCCAAGAAACAGAAGAATAAGCTTAGTCATACATTACCAACCACCTAAAGAAACCTCCCAAGTCCAACCTATTTCCTCTACCAATTCAACTCCTTAGCCTAAAAACCACTTTAATAGGAACTTTATCAAAGTTCAGATGTTTTTGAAAACTGTTTCTGATAAACTTTTCTATGCTTTTAGGCACCTCTTCTGGGTCAAAATTGATAAAAACTACAAAGGTAGGAGGCTTTGTGTCTGTTTGAGTAGCATAATAAAATTTAAGCTTTTTCCCTTTTATCGAAAAATTATAGTTCTCTTTTAGGTACTCCAAAAGTCTATTCACCTGAGCGGTGTTTACCCTTGAACTATATTGTTCCATTATTTCCTTTAAAACACTCCAAATTTCCTTTACTCTTCTTCCGGTTTTGGCTGAAATGGTAAGAATAGGAAGCCAAGGCATAAACCTTACTCCATATTTTATATTTTCTAAAACCAGATTTCCAGCCTCTCTCTTTTTATCAAAAAGGTCCCATTTATTTACTAAAAGGATACACGCTTTGTGATGCTTATATACCTGTCTTAACAAACGCTGGTCTTGGTTGGTTATTCCTTCCTCTGCAGTAATCATCATAAGTACCACATCTACTTTTTCGATAGTATGTAAAGCCTTATCTACAGCAAATTTTTCTACTCTCTCTTCTAATCTGGTTCTCCTTCTTATTCCTGGAGTGTCTATCAACAAAACACTTTCTCCAGTAGGTAAACTTAACCTTACATCTACACAATCTCTCGTAGTCCCAGGAATTTCAGATACAATTACCCTTTCATATCCTACCAAACGGTTGATAAGCGTACTTTTCCCTACATTTGGTCTTCCAAGAATCGCTATCTTTATTGGCTCTTCTTGAGGTATTTCTTCTATAGATCCTTCTAACTGCCTTTCTATTAAATTTTTTAATTCAGTAATATTTTTTTTGTTTTTAGCAGAAATAGAAATAATCTCTGGAAAACCTAAAGAATAAAATTCAAAAACCCTCTCTTGATCTTCCTTGGCTTCTACTTTGTTTATTACTAACAAAATCTTTTTATCTTTTTTTCTCAAATATTCCGCGATAACCTTGTCTCCTTCAGTCAATCCCTGTTTAGCATCCACAACAAAAAGAACTAAATCTGCTTCTTCCAAAGCCTGGTCTACCAACTTTTTGATAACTTCACTAAAAAACTCCTTCCCCCCCCATTCTATACCCCCTGTATCAATTAATTTTACTCCTTTTCCTTCTTTTAACTCAAGATATCCTTCTACCAAGTCTCGGGTAACACCAGGGGTTCGTTCAACTATAGCCTTTTTTTCCCCGATAAGAGTATTAAAAAGCGTAGATTTACCTACATTAGGTCTTCCTACAATAAGTATTTTAGCCATACATCATCCCTTTAACTAAATTTTTATCAAGATTCATACATCTACCACACATTGAGCTACCCAAAGATCACCATTTTTCTCTACCTTAGCTAAAGTAAAAGTAGCTCCTTTTACCTCAACCCCATACCCAAACTTTTCTGGAGAATATTTTTCTCCTAATAACGTCCCCTCTAACCTTACTCTCTGATCACTTTCCCATATTTTACCTTTAAATTCTTTAAAAAAGATATTTTCTAAAGCAAACAAACTTAACACTTTATTGATAAAAATCACCACCAGTTCCTCTAAAAAATCTGCCTCTACCTCTATCCCTACCCTTTGATCAGCTGCTACTTTATTAAAGTCTACTTCTTCTCCAATCAAGCTAAAAAGGGCCTTTATCAAATTAGAAAAAGCCTCTTCTAAGGTCTTTCCATAACCTCTTATCCCTATGTCTGCTCCATGTTCAAAAGTTTCGTAACTTTTAGATACCATAACCTTCTCCTGAAGTTTTAGTTTAATTCCCCATATCTATGATAACTAAAGGTTTTACAAGAATCATGACTTATATAGTACGGAATTAGAGGGAAAAACATCTTAACCTCAAAATTTGTTCTTCTTGTTTTTTCTAAACATAATATAAAATAATCATCTTTTGGAAAAACATAAAGAGTTCCTTCTTCCGCAGTAGAAAAATGAGGAATACCTTGTGTTTCAAGTAATAATTTAACTTCTGGGTGTGGATGATAAGGTCCTCTACCTGACGTTAAAACCACTTTAGGTTTTAGCCAACTTAAAACCTCCTGATTTATCCCCTTTTTTGAACCATGATGAGGAGAAATCAGCACCTCAGCTGGAAAAACCCTACCCTCTTCTTTTAACCTATAAAACCGCTCTACGTCTATATCGCCAGGGCAAAAAATGGTCAAACCTCCGTGTTCTAAAACTACAACCACACTTTCTCGGTTAAGATCTTCGTAAGATTCAGCTCCAGGGAAAAGAAAAACTTCTGTCTCTCCTATTTTTAAACTCTGAGGAGAAGAAATCTCTTCTAAAGGATAAAGTAAATTTACCTTTTCCCAGTCTTGTGAGTTAAACTTTCCAGTAACTTCTCTTTTTATCAAAAAATTTTTTTTCAGGGTGTTAAACCCTCCGCTGTGGTCAAGGTCAGGATGAGAGATTATTAACAGTTCTATTCTTGAAATCCCAAGTTTTCTTAAAGTAGGCTCTAAATAAAACTTCGTCCAATTAAACCCTTCACTCGCTGAAGAGTTAGTATCAAAATTGGGCCCTGTATCTATCATGATATACTTATCTTTAGACTTAAAAACCATGGCATTTGCTCTTCCTACATCTAAAACAAGAAAGTAACTTGCTCTTTTGTACAGAGTATCAACAACTATCACAAATAATGAAAAACTTAACAAACAAATCAGAGAAACCTTTTTAGAACCAAAATACCAGACAATACCTATAAAAATAATAAAGCTTAACCATAACCAACAAAAAAGGTTTAAAGGTAAGTTTAAAGTTAGATAGCCTTCCCAAAAAGGTAAGTAGCTATATAAGCAAAAAATTTTTCCTATAAAATTACCTAAAACTAAGGCTATGTCTGGTAAAATGAAAGAAAAAAAAGCTACTAAGATGCATCCAGGGATAAAAATAAAACTCCAAAAAACACCTGCTAATAGATTGTTAAAAACCGTCCATATAGGGAATTTTCCGTTTATGGCAAAGATAAAAGGCATAAGTAATATACTTACTACCACAGAAATCCAAGAAGAATAAATTATCCAGTTTAAAAACCGATGGTACCACCTATCAGAGGATAAAACTCTATTTAAAAAATCAAAAAAATAAAACCTATAAAACCTATCACCTAAAATTAAGCCTAAAGTAGCCATAAAAGAAAGTAAAAACGAAAAGTTACCTATCAAGTAAGGTTGTAAAATAAGAAGAACTCCTACGGTAATAAATAGGATGATTAAACCTGAGGTTCTTCGAAAAAACAATCGAGAAAATACGTAAATAGAAAGAAATAAAAAAGCTCTATAGGCTGAAGGGCAAAAACCAGAAAAGACAAGAATAGAAAAAGCTGCTGGAAGGGCTGTTATATAAGCTAAATTTTGTAAAGGATATCCCCATTTTACCGCAGGAGTAAAACCAAGCAACCAAAAGCTAAAACGGTAAAATAACCAAAACATCACAGCTAAATTAAAACCTGAGATAGCTAAAAGATGGTAAAGTCCTTGATCTTTTAATCTTTCTTTAACTTCCTCTGGAAGGTTAGTTTCTACTCCTAAAACCAAAGCTTGAAAAAGACCTTTGGCCTCTTGGTCAAGTCTTTCTGAAAACTGAAAAAGTTTAAACCTTAAAGCCTCTACTTGAAAACCCTTAGGATCCCTGCATACCCACCCTTTTTCCTTTATAAAGGATAATTCTTTTTCATATCCTTTAGCTTTTAATCTTAATTCCTTCTGAAAAAAGAATGGAAGGGAATACTCCTGTATATTTTTAGGTTTGAACCATAGAAGACACTCTTGACCAGGTTTAAAATATAAACCATCAGTTTTAAACACAATCCTTCCTTTTTCTTTATCATAGGCTTCGACAAAATAACCTCCAAAATAGGGTTCCACCTTTTCTATACTTACATAACTTTCAAACTCTTTGCCTTCTTTTAAAGTTAAACGAGATTCCCAATAATTTTTGCTAAAAATTAACGAACCAATAAGAATAAAACTGAATAAGAGAAGATTAAACGACCTCTTTCCTTTAGACAAAAAACAACAAAAACCCAAAAAAAGCATCAAACCTAAAGAAGGTAGCCACCAGGGAATCCCTAAAAAACCTAAAAAAAGACCTAAAGAAAATCCTGATACCAACAAGAAAAGCTTAGAATTCTTTTCAGGGAAAAAGGTTTTCTTAGGGGTTACGCTCTCTTTTACCAAAAAGAGCTTCTCCTATTCTAATGATAGTAGCTCCTTCTTCTACTGCCACGGTATAATCATGACTTGTTCCCATAGAAAGTTCTCTAAATTCGTTTCCTAAATAAGGTTTCAACCTTTCAAAAAGTTTTCTCATTTCTACAAAATAAGGCCTTACTTCTTCGGGATTTTCTTTATAAGGAGGTAAACACATAAGACCTATTATTTTAATTCTGTTAAAATTACTTATTTTTTCTAAAAAATCCTCTATCTCACCTTTGGTTATCCCTGCTTTGGTTGGTTCCTCCCCTATATTTATTTCTATAAGCACTGGGACTGATTTGTTTAATTTCTCAGCCTGTTTTTGTATTTCTTTAGCCAAGTCATAACGATCTAAGGTCTGTAAAACCGAAAAAAGGTTTAAAGCCTTTTTCACCTTGTTGGTCTGAAGCCTTCCTATGAAATGCCATTCTATATCTAAGAAAGAAAGTTCTTTGATCTTTTTCTCCCCTTCCTGTACATAGTTTTCTCCAAAAAGTTTTATACCAAGTTCATAAGCAATCTTTATTTTCTCTGGGCTTTGACCTTTAGAGGCACCTAGAACTCGAATTGAATCCATTGACCTACCAGCTTTTAAGCAAGCTTTTTGTAGGTTGTCTAGCAAAATTGCATAATTTCTCTTTAAAACCTCTTTTAAGGACTGCATACCAAAACCCCCTTTTCAGTAACCAAAAAATCTACCTTACAATCATGAGGTTCTAAAGGAAGTTTGTTGAAAACTTGAAAGGAAAAAGCAACCCCTATTTTTTTACCTTTTACTTGAAACAAAACCCGGTCATAAAAACCTCCTCCATAACCTATCCTACCTCCTTTCAAATCAAAGGCTAAACCAGGAACAAAGATCAATTCTATCTCTTCCCATTCTATTTTAGGATGTTCAACCGGTGGTTCTAACAAACCAAAGGGTCCTGGTCTTAAATCAGAAAAACTGTAAACTTGATGAAAGGTTAGTTTTTTTTGTTGAACCCAGGTTTTAGGTAAATAGACCTTTTTTTCTAAAAAACCTTTTCCTATCAAATAAAGAAGAGACACTTCACCGTCTTTTGGATAGTAGTAAACAATTTTTTGAGTTTTTTGATAAAAAGATAATTTTTCTATGTGTTTGCAAATAATAAGACTTAACCTTTGTAAACATTCTCTAGTATAAGACTTTCTAAGAGAGCGAATTAATTCACGAAATGTTGACTTTTGCAATTTTTAAAAATTGAGGCCCCTACCGTTTTCAGGGGCCTCAATTGATAGAGTTGTCTAAATTTTTATCGAGGAACGCCTGTTTTTCCTTTTTCTGCTACCAAAAGTCTGGTCAAAGCTCTTTGAAGAGCAGCTCTTGCCCTGGCATAATCAATTTTCTCCGCCTGAGCCATATATTGTTGAATCCTTTTTTCTGCTCTTTCTTTAGCTCTTAACGCCCTTTCTACGTCTATTTCGTAAGCTCTTTCGGCTGATTCTACTAAAAAGGTTATCTTGTTATTAAATACCTCACAAAAACCTCCGCTTATAGCCACCCATTCTTCTCTATCTCCTACACGATAACGAAGAGGACCTATCTTCACCGCCGCTATCATAGGGGCATGGTTAGCTAAAACTCCAAACTCTCCAACTACCCCTGGAGCGGTAACAATGTCTACTTCTTCGCTTACCACCACTCTATCTGGGGTTATTATTTCAAGTAAAATCTTAGCCATTTATCCCTCCGTTAACCCTCCAGTAACTTCTTAGCTTTTTCTACTGCTTCTTCTATAGTTCCAACCATATAAAAAGCTTGTTCTGGAAGGTCGTCATGTTTTCCTTCTAATATCTCTTTAAAACCTTTGATGGTATCTTCAAGTTTTACATATCTTCCAGGAGTACCTGTAAACTGTTCTGCCACGTGGAAAGGCTGAGAAAGAAACCTTTGTATTTTTCTAGCACGAGCAACGATGATTTTATCTTCTTCAGAAAGTTCTTCAACGCCAAGGATGGCTATGATGTCTTGAAGGTCTTTATATCTCTGTAAGACCTGTTGTACTTGACGAGCAACCATATAGTGTTCCCAACCTAAAACATTAGGATCAAGAATACGAGACTGAGAATCTAATGGGTCCACCGCAGGATAGATACCAAGCTCTGCAATTTGTCTGGACAAAACCACCGTACCATCAAGATGAGCGAAGGTAGTAGCTGGTGCTGGGTCTGTCAAGTCGTCTGCTGGCACGTAAACACACTGCATAGAGGTAATAGAACCTTTACTGGTAGAGGTAATCCTCTCTTGTAAAGCTCCCAAGTCTGTAGCCAAAGTAGGTTGATAACCCACTGCAGAAGGAATTCTTCCAAGAATAGCAGAAACCTCAGAACCTGCTTGGGTAAAACGGAAGATGTTATCGATAAACAAAAGCACGTCCTGTCCTTCTTCATCTCTAAAATATTCAGCTACAGTAACCCCTGTAAGACCTACTCTCGCACGTGCTCCAGGAGGCTCGTTCATCTGACCATAAACCAATGCAGCTTTATCGATAACTCCAGAATGTTTCATCTCTAAATAAAGGTCGTTACCTTCACGGGTCCTTTCTCCAACACCACAGAAAACAGAAATACCACCGTGTTCCATAGCGATGTTATGGATCATTTCCATCATGACGACTGTCTTGCCCACACCTGCTCCACCAAATGTACCCATCTTTCCACCACGAGGGAAAGGAATGAGAAGGTCAAACACTTTAACACCTGTTTCCAAAACCTTGATGGTAACGTCTTGTTCTGTAAGAGCTGGAGCTGGTCTGTGAATAGGATAATATTTATCAGAAATAATCGGACCTGCTTCATCCACAGGATCACCTACTACATTCATAATCCTTCCAAGAGTTGCCTTACCTACAGGCACTTTAATAGGCTCTCCGGTTGCCCAAACTTCTTGTCCTCTTCTCAGCCCGTCGGTAGTATCCATAGCAATACAACGAACAACATTATCTCCTAACTGTTGAGCTACTTCTAAAACTAAGTTCCACTCTCTATCATCTATAGCTGGGTTGGTCACCCTTAATGCATCAAGCAGTTTAGGAACCTGTCCCGGAGGGAACTCAACGTCTACAACCGGACCCATAACCTGAACTATCTTTCCTATTACTTTTTCAGCCATACTTTAACCTCCTAAAAGCTTTTAATATTTGTTAACCTTTTTTGATAGCTTCAGCACCACCAACTATGTCCATCAACTCTTTAGTAATAGAAGCTTGTCTGGTTTTGTTGAAAAGCAAGGTTAATTGCCTTACCATATCCCCACAAGCCCTGTTAGCATTGTCCATAGCTGTCATACGAGCTGCTTGTTCACTGACTGCCGTCTCAAGCATAGCCGCAAAAACTACCGTGTTTACATAAAGAGGTAAAATCTCAGGTAAAAGCTCCTCCTCTTCTGGTTCATAAATATAAGAATAGCTAACCTTAGGCTTTTCTTCAGCTTCTTTTGGTTCAAAACTTAAAGGTAAAAGCTTTTCTACTTTAGGAATTTGTTTTATAAGGTTCACAAAGTAACCATATACAACATAAACTTCGTCCCACTCACCATTTAAAAATGCTCTCATAGCCGAACGAGCTATCTTTCTTGCATCTTGAATAAGCACTTTACCCATCACATCTGTATAAGCTTCTTTGATAGGTGCCCTTTTGGCAAAATAATTTGCACCTTTCTTACCTACACAGATTAACTCTACTTCTTTACCTTCTTTTTTAAATTTGGCTAACATCTTTTCAGTTTCTTTTATCAACATAGAGTTAAACGCACCACAAAGCCCTCTATCGGCAGTAACTAAAATAATACCAACCTTTTTTACCTCTCTTACCTGAAGCAGTTCTATTTTCTGGGGGTTAATACCACCAGAGCTTATAAGGTTAGTTATTACTTCTTCAAATTTGTTTTTATAGGGACGAAAACCCTCAAGTCTTCTTTGGATAGAACGAAGCTTAGCAGAAGCCACCATGTTCATAGCTTTGGTGATCTGCCCTATCTTCTTTACCGCATCTATCTTCTTTCTTATATCCCTTAAGTTAGGCATATTTACCCCCTTTATCTATCAACCAGCTAAACCCTCCATCCTTATGGAATAGGAACAGGCTCGATGTTGTTGTTTTTCTTAAACAATTCATTAAACTCTTTAAAAACTTGCATCATCTTTTGTTCTAACTCTGGAGAGATCTCTTTTTTCTCTCTTATTTCTTTATAAATTTCTGGGTATTTACTTTCAATAAACTCATACAGCTCTTTTTCGTACTGTCCTAAAACATCTAAAGGCATTTCATCTAAAAATCCCCTCGTTCCAGCAAAAAGAATGCATACCTGTTTTTCTACTGGAAGAGGTTGATATTGAGGTTGTTTAAGAATCTCTACCAACCGGGCACCTCTGTGAAGAATCCTTTGAGTAGCCTTATCAAGCTCTGAACCAAACTGAGCAAAAGCCGCCAACTCTCTATACTGAGCAAGCTCAAGTCTTAGCCTTCCTGCAACTTGTTTCATAGCCTTAATTTGAGCAGCACCACCTACTCGAGAAACCGAAAGACCTACGTTAATGGCCGGACGAATACCAGCAAAGAACAAACCAGGTTCTAAATAGATTTGTCCGTCAGTAATAGAAATAACATTGGTAGGAATATAGGCAGAAACGTCTCCTTGCAAGGTTTCGATAATAGGTAAGGCTGTTAAAGAACCTGCACCATAGTTCTCATTCAGTTTAGCAGCTCTTTCTAAGAGTCTGGAATGGTTATAAAAGATGTCACCAGGATAAGCCTCACGTCCAGGTGGTCTTCTTAAAAGGAGTGAGACCTCACGATAAGCATTAGCCTGCTTAGAAAGGTCATCATATATGATTAAAGCATGTCTACCTGTATCTCTGAAGTATTCACCGATGGCACAACCAGCATAAGGAGCAATGTATTGTAAAGTAGCTGGATCAGAAGCAGAAGCTACCACCACGGTGGTGTATTCCATAGCCCCATATCTACGTAAGATTTCTATAATCTGAGCTATGTTGGATTTTTTCTGTCCTATAGCCACATATATACAATAAATATCCGAATCTTTTTGAGCTAAAATAGCATCTATAGCAATCGCCGTTTTTCCTGTTTGTCTGTCACCGATGATAAGCTCTCTCTGTCCCCTTCCAACAGGGGTCATAGCATCAATAGCTTTGATACCGGTATACATGGGTTCATGCACTGGTTTCCTCTTGATGATACCTGGAGCTTTAACCTCTATCCTTCTAAATTCTTTGGCTTGTATAGGACCCTTTCCATCAAGTGGTCTTCCTAAGGGGTCTATCACCCTTCCGATAACCGCCTCCCCAACCGGAACCTCTGCAATTCTGCCCGTTCTTTTTACAGTCTGTCCTTCCTTAATCTTAGTAGCATCACCCATAATAGGAATACCAACGTTGTCAAACTCTAAGTTAAGAGCAATTCCCATTTCCCCTGCTTCTACAAACTCAATAAGCTCCATAGCCTGACAATTTCTTAAACCAAAGACACGAGCAACACCGTCACCCACCGAGATAACTACACCCATCTCGTTTAAGTCTATCTTTTTCTCGTACTCCTCAATTCTTTTTTTAATTAAATCACTAATCTCCTCCACCCTTATCCCCTGCATCACAGCACCTCTCCTTTTATGATTTCTTTAAATTTTTCCAACTGAGTTTTAATGGTGCTATCTAAAACCAAATCTCCTACCTTTACCTTAACCCCACCTATAATACTTTCATCCAGCTTAGGCTCTAAAACCACTTCTTTTTTCAGGAAATCCTTCAAAACTTCCTGCAATTCCTTAACCTCTTCTTCAGTTAAAGGATATGCAGTATAAACTTCCCCTCTCGCTATTCCAAGTTCTTCATCTAACAACTCTTGATAAAGAGCAAAGATCTCTCTTATCAACTGGATCCTTCTTTTTTCAACCAACAACCTCAAAAACCTTTCCACCTCAGGCTCAACCTGAAGCGCCTTTAAAAGCTCCTCTACCACCTCCATCTTTAAATCAGGGGGGTAGATAGGGCTTTGTAAAGCTTGTAAAACTTCAGGCATGGACTCGAGCAACTCTTTAATCTTTCCGAGTTGCTCGCCAAACTCCTTGGTTTTACCTAACTCTTTTGCTGCAGCAAAAAAACCTTTAGCATACTTTAAGGCTATAACTAGTCCTTTCAATGAACCACCCTCCCTCTGATTTCGTTTATAAATTCTTTATAAATCTTTTTCTGGTCTTCTTCGGTTATGCTTTTTCTTAAAAGATCTTCAGCTAACTTAACAGCAGCCTCGGCTACCTCTTCTCTTAACATGTTTTTAGCCTTTTCTATCTCTTGTTGAATATAAAGCTCTGTCTGCTGCTTAATCCTTTCAGCCTGAAGATTGGCCTCCTCTATGATTCTTTCCTTTTCTTTAAGACCCTGGGCTACATAATTTTCATAGATAGCTTGCGCTTCTTTTTCAAGATTTTTAACCTTTTCTTGTAATTCTAAATATTTAGCCTCAGCTTCCCTTTTCTTTTCCAAAAGCTCATTATACTGACGCAATATATTCTCTTGTCTAGACTTAAACATATTCACTACAGGCTTTCTAGCAAACTTATAAAGAATGACTACCAAAGCTATAAAATTCAAGGTAAACCAAAAAAGATTTTTTAACTGGGTAGGAGTTACACCATGAGAACCACCTTCTCCTCCCCCAGCCGCCCAAACCAACTCAACTCCAGCTAACAAAAGGATCAACAAAAAACTAACTATCTCTTTCATCCTTATCATACCTTCCTCCCTAAAACTCTTTCAACAATCAAACTTGCAAACATCTCAATACGGCCTTGCAAATCTTTTCTAATAGCTTCAAGTTGATTGGTAAATTCTTGAGACCATCTAGCTTTATATTCTTCTACTTCTTTCAACACCTTAGAAAGAAGCTCCTTTTCGATTTTACGAGCTTCTTCTTTTAAAAGTTCTCTTTTCTGAGCTCCCTCTGCCCTGGCTTTAGCAAGTTCTTCTTCATATTTTTTAATAATCTCGGAAGCTGAATTTAAAAGCTCTTGTGTCTCCTTTTCCAGGCTTGCAAAATGTTGTTCTCTCTGTTGCATAGCATTCATCACAGGTTTAATCAAAATGTAATACAAAATAAAGGTCATAATCAAAGCTTCAACAATTTGAACAAAAAGCGTAAAATCAATGTTTATCATCTTTCGTCCACTCCTTTACCTAAACTTTTTTAATCATCTTAAAGCTACATTTGTATTATAAATTTTCAAAAAGTCAAGTTGTAAAACATTACAAAAAATAAAATTATTTAAAGAAATACTTTTTTATTGCCACGTTAAATAGCAAATACAATAAAATATAGACCGAAACCGTGATAGAACCACCGTAACTTAAAAAAGGTAAAGGAATACTAGTCATGGGTAATAAACCTGAACAACCACCTAAGTTAAAAAACAATTGCCATAAAAAAATTAAACTTACCCCTAAGCTTAAATATTTACCAAACCAGTCTTTGGTAGTTTGAGAAACACAGATTCCGAAATAAATCAAATAACCATAAAGCACTAAAAAAACTGAAACCCCTAATAAACCCCAAGTTTCTGCCCAAACAGCAAAGGCTAAGTCGGTATGCTTAGCAGGTAAATATCCTAAACGGGTAGACCAACCTTTATAAAATTTTTGTCCTGTCAGACCACCAGAACCTATAGCTATAAGAGACTGGTTTAACTGATATCCCCATGTTTTAGCATACTTTTCAGGTTCAAGATATCCATAAATTCTCCCTTTTTGGTGAGGCTTTAATTTTTGCCATGCTATAGGAACAAACAAAAAAGAAAATAAAAGAACACCACTCAAAAGCAGTATAAAAATTCTTTTAGGTATTCCAATAAAAAGTAACCAAGAAAAAAACATCACTCCCATGATAAACGCATAGTCAAGATCAGTCGGCATGATTAAAATAAGGGGCAAAGCAATCAACCCAAATATCTTAAGTAGTTTTTTGGGGGGGATTACTTCAGAAGGTTCTCTACTTAAATATAGACTTATCAACCACAACAAAATAAACTTAACAAACTCTGAAGGTTGTAAGGACAAAAATCCTAAATTTAACCAACGCTTATGGAATATTAACATGACAAACAAAACTAAGTTTAAAAACCAATAAGCATACCAAAGTGTTTTGAAAGACACCTTTTTATAATCTGTAAAGAAAAGCAAAAAGAAAAAGATAGAAAGGCCTAGAACATGCCACAATAAATTTTTTATAAAAAAGGCTACATTTTCAGCAAGAAAAAACTGATGGATATTCCCTAGAACAAATAATGATAAAACCACTAAAAAACCCTTTAAATTTCTTTTTATGGCCTCTTTATAATTATCTTTTTTCACCTGCATTTTCTTCCTCTAAAGGATTAACTATTTCTCCGGTAAAATTTTCTCCAACTTCTGGTATCCCCTCTCTCTCTTCTTCTAAAGCTTGGTTAGGAGGTGCAGAGATTTTAAAAAATACCTTGTAAAGTTCTCTCGCAAGAGGTGCAGCTACCCCTCCTCCATGTCCTCCATGTTCTACAAAAACTGTACTAACTATCTCTGGTGTTTCCTTTCCTGCATAGCTTACAAACCAGGCGTGATGTTCAAGGTGTTTTGTCTTAGCAGCCAAAGAAACAACCTGAGCAGTACCAGTTTTACCAGCTACCATTATACCTGGAACTGCAGCTGACCTTGCAGTCCCAGACCTTACCACCTCTATAAGACCTTGTCTTATCCATTCTAAGTGAAAAGGGTTTATTTCTATCTTTCTTTCTAAAACCGGTTGAAATTCTATTTTCGTCCCATCTACCTTTTGGATAGCCTTTACTACATAAGGACGGTATAAAAACCCTCCGTTTGCTATAACCATATAAAGCCTCGCCAACTGTATAGGAGAAACTAAAAGATATCCCTGTCCTATGGATAAAACAACCGTTTCTCCTTGAAACCAATCTTGTTTTAGCTTTCTCTTTTTCCATTCCCTATCAGGGATAAGGCCAGAGTCTTCCTCTGGCCAACCTAAAGCTTTTTGCCCTAAACCAAATTCTTTAGACACACTGGCTATATCGTCTACATCAAGTTTAGTTCCTAAGGTATAAAAATAGACATCGCAGGAAACCGCTATAGCCTTTATCAACCCTACGGTTCCGTGTCCTCGATGTTCCCAACACTTAAAAGTCCTGGTACCAAAATTAAAATATCCTGGACAAAAAACAGATTGACTGGGGTTGGTTATCACCCCTTTTCTGAGTGCAGTTAAAGCAGTGATAACCTTATAGGTTGAACCTGGAGGATAAGCCCTTAGAGCTTTATTTAAAAAAGGGCTTTCTTTAGCAGATGAGATAGCTTGCCATTCTTCCTTAGTAAATCCTATAATAAACTTCTGAGGGTCAACAGAGGGAGCACTAACCATCGCCAAAATACCTCCGTCAAAAGGAGAAAGAGCTACGATGGCCCCTCGTTTACCTTTAAGCAATTCATAGGCTGTGAGCTGAAGATTATGGTTTATGGTTAAAATAAGGTCGTTTCCAGCTATAGGTTCGGTACGGGCAATCACTCTTCCTAACCTACCATAGGCATCTCTTTCGATTTCAACATATCCATTTTTACCCTTAAGTTCCTCCTCAAAAACCTTTTCTAACCCCTGCCTTCCTATCAAATCCTCTACAGAATATCCTTTATCTTTAAGTTTAAGATACTCCTCTCGGTTAATCTTAGAAACATAACCTATTAGATGAAAATAAGCTTCTCCATAGGGATAATACCGCTCTGACTCTACTTCTATACTTACCCCAGGTAAATAGTAAAGCCTTACCATAATTTTAGCCACTTCATCCCATTGTAAATCAGACTTTAAAAGCACTCGGCTTATTGAAGTTTTTTTTAAAAGGTAAAATCGCTCTTTTAGACTTCCAAAATCTTCTTTTAAAAGTTTACTTAATTTATATAATACTTCATCCTCTTTATCTTTAATACCCTCTACATCTATGTATAGATTAAAAACCGCTTTATTTGTAGCTACTACTACCCCATCTGTGGTGATGATGTTACCTCGCGGAGCTTTAATAGTATAGGTTACTACCGAACGAGACTTAGCTTTTTTAACATAGTATGAATGTTTTATAACCTGTAAGTAAAAAAACCTACTCCAAAGAACCGCTAAGATAAAAAATAACAAAACTTTTGCCCAAAGAACCCTTTTTTCCCAGAAATCAGATTTTAAAATTTTTTGCTTAACTTTACTTAAGTCTTGAATTACAAAGGTTCTGTTCTTCATCCACCTATTATTCATTTTTTCTAATCAACAGATCTTTAAGAAAAGATTCAAGCCCTAAAGTCCATCCCAAGGTAACCACAAAAAAGTGAAACAACTTTTGAATCTGATGAGCCCAAAAACTGAAAGCAAAGGTAAAAGGTACGGTCCAAAGAAGAAATAAAAACAGCTTAATGATAAAAAAAACTAACAGGTTAATACCCCAAAAAAACAGCTTATTTCTAATATTGTTTAAGTTTAAATATCCTTTAAACCAATCAAAAACTAATCCCATAAGAAAAAAAACCGCTACGTTCAAAATCTCTTGGTTGGTTTCTATCCCACTTATAAAGCCTAAAATTAAAAGGTACACCCATAACCAAACATTAACGTTTCTATAGCTTAAAAAAATTAGGGCTATACTCAAAAAAGGATTACCTACAGGAGTCAAGAAAAAAGATTGTAAAAAACCTTTTAAAAAAAATACCACAAAAACTAAAGGGATCCCTATAAAAAAAAATTCTATAAGATTCATCTCAAACTTTAAAAACTTATCTCAGGAATTTTAGCCAGTACAAAAACCATATCAACACGATAAAGGTCTACCAAAGAAGCTATTTCAGCCATTTTAAAAACACTTTGAGCAGGGTCTCGATATACATTAACTATCTGTCCTACCAAAAGGTCTGGAGGGAAAAGACCGTCCTGTCCTGAAGTAATAACCTCATCTCCTGCCTGTACCTGGGCATCTGAAGGTAGATAATATACAAAAGGATGAGATTCTGCCCTTCCTCTTAAAATACCGCGGTCTCCGGTCCTTAAAACCTTAACATCTGCGGCAAAAGAAGGATGGTTTATCAAAATAACCTTACTCCAATGGTTATACACCTCAACCACCTGCCCTATCAAAGCCACTGCCTCACCACCTGCAATAGCCAACACAGGCATCTGAGGCATCACCCCATCCTTACTCCCTTTGTCTATAAAAATAAGGTCAAAAAAGTAGTCGAAAGGTTTATAAATAACCCGTGCGGCTATTTTAGGATAGTTAAGCTTAGAGGAAATTTTATAAAATTTTTCTAACTCTAAGTAAACCCTTTCTCTTTCTTGATATTGAGCCAATTGAGCTTTTAAAAGTAAGATTTCTTCTTTAAGTTTTTCATTTTCTTTTTTTAAGTTTACCAAAAATAGATAATTTTCTAAAAAACCCCTGCTTTTTTCTCCAGAATAGGTAGCACCTTTCCAAAAAGGAGAAAGAAAAAAACCTAAAAACTCATTAAAAAAATATGTCTTTTTTACTGCATACCAACTAAGAAATAAACTCAACAAACCTAAAACAATAGACAGTTTAAGCTTATTTATCTTCATTGTGTATAGGTTTTAAACAGCCTTTGTCTCAATAAATTCCTTTACTTTACTTATTGAAGCAGGTAATACCTCATATTTTTGAGGAAGTTGATAAAGCTTTTTAATTTCAAGAGGAAGGTCTAACTCAAAACCTAAGGCCTTGCTTACTGTTTCAGGAAATTTGGCAGGATGGGCGGTAGCCAAGCAAACTATAGGTATATCCTCTTTAAAACGTTTAGCTGCTTTTACCCCTACAGCAGTATGTGGGTCTAAAATATACCCGGTTTCTTGATAAAAAGTCTTAATCGTACTAAGGATTTCCTCTTCTGTAGCCCGGTCAGACATAAAATCTTGTTGAATTCTTTCTATCATTTCTTGATCAAACCTTAAAGCCTTTTCAGAAGCAAACCTCTCCATAGCCTGTTTAGTTTTTTCAGGATCCTCTCCTAAAAGGTAGTAAAGGTAGCGTTCAAAATTACTCGCTACCTGAATATCCATAGAAGGGCTAATAGTAGGTTTTACCGTGCCTAAGGAATAATCCCCAAAATTTACAAACCTATATAAAATATCATTCTCATTGGTAGCCAGGATTAGCTTAGGAATTCTTTCGTTACCTAACATTCTTCTTACTAAATAACCAGCAAAAATATCCCCAAAGTTTCCTGTAGGTACAGAGAAAATTATCTTTTCTACCCCTTCTTTTTCACAAACCCTAAAATAAGCCCAAAAGTAATAAACCATCTGAGCCATAACCCTGGCCCAGTTGATGGAGTTAATCGCCGTAAGTCTGTATTTTCTTTTAAATTCAAGGTCCATAAAAATTTTTTTCACTATTGCCTGACAGTCATCAAAGGTACCTTCTATTGCCAAGTTAAAAACATTTTCATCAGTCACAGTATTCATCATTAAAGCCTGAACTTCAGAAACTCTTTTATAAGGATAGAGGATAAAAATAGCGATGTTTTTCTTACCCCTCACCCCATATATAGCTGCAGACCCGGTATCTCCTGAAGTAGCACCTAAAATATTTATCTTTTTTCCTGTTTCTAACAAAAGCTTTTCAAAAAGATTTCCTAAAAACTGCAACGCTACATCTTTAAAGGCCCAGGTAGGTCCATGGAAAAGTTCTAAGATATAAAAGTCTCCTGCTTTTACTACTGGAGTAACCTCTTTAGTCCTGAAAGTTTGATAAGATCTATCGATGATTTCTTTTAGTTCTTCTTCTGGCATATCGTCTATAAAGTACCTAAACACATTTAAAGCAAGTTCTTGGTAAGAAAGAGAACTTAAATGTTTTATCTCTTCAGGAGATAGTGTGGGGACTTTCTCTGGGATGATCAAACCACCATCAGGAGCCAATCCCTCAAACACGGTCTGCTTAAAAGAAAGTTTTTCCATTCCTCCTCTTGTGCTTATATATTTCATCTTCTGCTCCTTTTAATATCCTTTAGTTTTTAAAATCTCTAACCGATTTTTCATCCTATCTATAAACTGTCTGATTTCAGCCTTAAACTCAGCTAAACTTTGATGGTTTTTCTGATAAACCTTTAAAAGTTCGTTAAGCCAGTATTCTATCGTCTCTATCTCTTTTAAGGCAAGTTCTTTCTGAACCTTTTGCTTCAGTTTATTTAGAATCTTAGGGTCTAAACTCTCCATTTTAACCCTCCATTTTGTCTAATTTTTCTCTTACCACGTGAAAAACCGCTGCAATAATAAGATGGTCAGGGATTTCTTCAATCTTATCTTTACACAACACATCACATACTTTACCACACAGTCCCAAACAAAAACTTTGTCTTGTTTCTATGTCTAAAAAGTCCTCTATAAATTTATCCTCTATTAAAATCCTTTTTTGCCAATCTTTAAGGTTCTTAGGTCTTTCTTCTACCTCCACTTTCTCAAACTCAACCTTAACCCCCATCTCAAGTAAAATAGGGGTTAACGTCATAAGTGCTCTTTCCAGGTTTAGATAAGTAAGGTTCATCCTTTCAGCAAGGGGGTTTTCTTCTTTTCCTTTTTGCCAGATTATTTTAAGAGATGTCATAAAGTTAAAACCATAAAATCTTCAGCTAAAATTACCTCACCTGAAAAATGTTTTTTTATTATATCTGGTATTTCTTTTTTTTCACTATGAGGATAAAAATGAGAAAGGATAAGTTTACCTACTCTACTTTCTTCTGCGATAACCCCTGCCTCTGTAGGAGAAAGATGCCCCTCTACCTTAAAATCTTCTGAATTAGCACATTCTAAAATAAGAACATCTGCTTTTTCAGCAAGCCTTATAAGAGAGCTACAAAAACCAGTATCTCCAGAATACACCAGACTTTTCCCCTGGGTTTCTAACCTAATGGCTAAACTTTCAGGATTATGTTTAACCGGGGAGGTCTTGGCTTTAAAAGGTCCTATCGAAAATTCATACCCTTCTGTTAACGGAAGTTCAATCAACCTAAAAATCTCTTTCGGGGGTTCAACCCAATGGTTCAAGGCCTGATTTAATTTTTCAAGAAAGGTTAAGAACCCCTTTGGTGCATAGACATGTACCGGTTGAAGCCTTCGATAACCAAGCTTGTAGCGGCTGGCAAAAAAGAAAGGAATAAGGTCAGAAAGATGGTCTGGATGAAAATGAGAAATAAAAATTGCTGAAAGGTCTTCTAAACTATAACCAAGCTTTAAAATCTGTTTTAATACACCATAACCAAGGTCAAGAACCAGTAAAAAACCATCTTTTTCTACCAGATAACCTGGAGAGTTTCGGTCAAGTCTTATCCATCCGGTCCCAGAGCCTAAAATAGTTATTCTCATGTAAAACTAATCCCAAACTCTTCAGCCAATCTTTTTTTCTCTTTTTCAGTAAGTAATTTTTTAGCCTCTTGTTTCAGCAGCTCAGAAACCTCTTTTTCTTTGTTAAAATAAACATAAAGCCAGGCTAAGAAACTTAGAGTTTCTCCGTCTCTTTCTGGAAGATTTAAAGTCTTTTTTAACAAATCAAAGGCTTGTTCATACTTCTTTTGTTGAAAAAATAGCTTTCCTAAATACAACTCTTCTTTAAGAGTTAACTTGTTTGTGTTTGAAAGAACCTCTTCTAACTCTTGATAAGCACCTATATCCCATAAAAATTTTACCAAAGCCTCTCTAAAAACATGATTTTTTGGCTCCAAAAGATGGGCCTTGTAAAAGTGATACCTTCCTTTTTCATAATCTCCTTTTTGATAATAGATCAAGCCCAGGTTGTAATGAATGGTAGGGTCTTCCTTCTCACATCCACAAAGACGAGATTTTAATATCTTTTCTGCTTTATCAAAATCTCCTAAAAGATAGTAGATAGCCCCCTTACTTAAAGCAAGCTCTATCGGTTGTTTAGTATAGTTTTCGGCTAAGTTATAGTATTTCAAGGCTTTACCTAAATCTTCCCATTCATAGTAAAGGTCTCCTAACACATGATAACTAAAACCCTCAAAAATTACCTTGTTTTCCCCTTTCAACCTTCTTGCATGCTCTAGAGCAGAAACAGTATACATCAAAGGCGAAGCACCTTCAACTCTATAGAAATCCCAGACTTCTTTGGTAAGAACCCCTATGTTCTTAAACAAACCCTGTGTATTAGCCAATAAGGAACTAAGGGTTCCTTTTCCTACCAGCAACAATCTTTCTTGATTTTCTAATCTTTCTAATATCTCTACATCGTTAAACTGCAGTTCTAAAATAGACTCTTTTTTGTCTGCTAAGAAGATAAAATCTCCTTCAGTTAAAAACCTTTCTTCTATAGTGTTAGCCAACCTTAAATTCTCAAAAGGGAGATAATTCTGTAGGTGTTCTTTGGTTGAGAGGCTAAATCTACTAAAGTCTAACCGTTGAGGTATCTCTAAAAACTGTTTACAATCCTCTAAGGTTTCCAGTTCCACCTCAACCGCTATAAAAGGGACTTCTTTTTTCCAAAGAGAAAAAAGAAGCTTGGTCAAACCTCCCCAAGCAATAGGATAAAAAAACAGATTTTTTTCTATCCTTATAAAGGAAAATCCGTCCAGGTTTTCTAAAAAAGTCTCAGGACATCTAAAAAGATATCCTTTTACCTTTTCTTTTTCAAGCACTAAACTTAACATCTCACTTTTAAAAAAACTTCTGTCAACATTTTCCCACAGATATCTTTCTATCAGTAAAAGTGGCAAAAGTTTTTCTTTAGGATAGTGTAAAAAAAGCTCTGGAGTTGAGTACCTAAAAAAATCTCCTGAGCGTAAGTTTTCACCTGAAAATTTTTGTTGTAAATAAGGCAAAAACCAAGACCAGTTAGGAGGAACCCTCAAACTCATTTTTAAACCTCTGAAAAGCTCTTAAAATTTCAGGATAGTCTTCTGGAAAAAGACATCTTGGATCTATCACCAAAAAATCTTCTTCTATCCTGGTAATGATGGGAGGGTTATTTTTTCTTAAAAACTCCTGCAACCTTTGAGGAGAAAACTTCTCTGAATAAACACCTACTACAAAAGAAGGAAGGTCTAACAAAGGCAAAGACCCTCCTCCTGTTTTTCCTGAACTTTCGATCATTTTAAAAGTAAAACCTTGTAAACCAATCTTTTTTAATTGTCTAACAAGCTTTAAACACGATTTTTTTAGTTTTTCTTTAGGGGTGAGGATCATTTTTAACGTAGGTATATGCTCTATAGCTAAGGTTTCATCACGGTAAAGTCTTAGAGTTGCTTCTAAACCTGCTAAAGTCAACTTATCTATTCTTAGAGCACGGTTTAAAGGATTTTTTCTTATTTTTTCTATAAACTCTTTTTTTCCAAGAATGATACCGGCTTGCGGGCCACCTAAAAGTTTATCTCCTGAAAAAGTAACCACATCAACCCCTGCAGCTAATACCTCTTTAACCGTAGGCTCTTTGGAATAGCCGTATTTAGAAAGGTCGATCAAACATCCACTTCCCAAATCTTCCATCACCGGAAGATTATATTTTTTGCCTAAAGCCACTAACTCTTCTGAACTAACCTCTTTAGTAAACCCTATGATAGCAAAATTACTTTTGTGAACCTTAAGTAGTAGTCCGGTATTTTCGTTTATCGCCCTCTCATAGTCATAAAGATGGGTCTTATTGGTGGTTCCTACTTCTCGCAAGATACAACCAGACCACTTCATCACATCAGGCACTCTAAAAGACCCACCGATCTCTACCAGCTCTCCTCTCGAAACGATAACCTCTTTTCCAAAAGCTAACGTATTAAGTGCAATCAGCACGGCAGAAGCGTTATTGTTTACTACCAGTGCACCTTCAGCTCCTGTAATTTCTATAAGAATTTCTTCTACATGGACATATCTACTTCCTCGTTTACCCTCTTCTAAATTAAACTCTAAGTTACTATAAAATCTTGCAACCTTTACTATCTCTTGAATAGCCTTTTCGGCTAAAGGAGCTCGTCCTAAGTTGGTATGTATGACTACCCCGGTAGCGTTTATCACCCTTTGCAAAGAAGGTCTTTCATAAGCTTCAAAAACCTGCTTGGCTAAGTCTATCAACCTTTCTTCAGTAAGGTCTTTTAGTTCCCCTTTTTGCCATTTTTCCCTTATAAGAGCGGTAACTCTTCGAGCAGGTTCAGTAAAATAACTCAACGGATATTGTGGATAAAGATGAGCTAAACATTGCTTGACTTCGTTGACAGAAGGAATCCTCATGTCTAAAGAAACTTCTTCACAAACCTTTCTATCCGTTCTAATGCCTTTAAAATTACTGCTTCTTCAGGAAGAAAGATGATACGAAAATGTTTAGTGTTAGGTTTTTGACCAAACCCACTTCCATGTACTACTACCACACCTTCTTCTAAGATCAATCTTTTCACAAAATCCAAATCTTCGATTCCTGGGATCTCAAACTTAGGAAAAGCATAAAAAGCACCCTTAGGTTTTACACAAGAAAGACAAGGAATACTGTTTATTCCATCTACCAAGAGGTCTCTTCTCTTTTTAAGTTGAGGTATCACCTGCTTTATGTAAACATTTTCTTGATTAAGGGCAGCAGGAATGGCAAACTGGAGAGGATGAGAAGCACAAAGTCTAGTGCGGGCAAGCTTATGAATAGCATCTATATAATCTTTCAGCATTTCCTCTGGACCAGAAACTATCCCCCAGCCTATCCTAAAACCAGGAGCAAAGTAATTTTTAGAAAGACCGTTAAAGGTTAAGACAGGAACTTTATCGGTTAAAGCTGCGATCGAAACATGCTCTAATCCTTCTTCCAAAATAAATTGATCATAAATCTCGTCAGAAAGTACTACAAGATGGTATTCCTCTGCTATTTCTAAAATTTTTTCCAAAGTTTTCTTAGAATAAACAGCTCCGGTGGGGTTGTTAGGGTTGATGATTACTATGGCCTTGGTTTTATCATCTATAAGCGGTTCTATCGAGTCTATATCTATTTCCCAGTCTTTTTCTTCATCAAGATAATAAAATCTTGGCTCAATCTGAAATTTGGCAACTATAGCCTGATAGAGAGGATAACAAGGAGAAGGGAGAAGAATGTTATCCCCAGGATTAGCCAAGGCAGAAATGGCAAACTCTATGGCCTCAGATGCCCCTTGAGTAATATAAATATCAACAGGTTGAATCCCTTTTTTAAGGGCATAGCCTTTTATAGCTTCTATAGCTTCAGATATGCCGGTAGATTCTGAATAAGAGTTAAGATTATTTAAAAGGGCTTCGCAAGCGGCTTTAATGATATGTTCTGGTGTTTTAAAACCATACTTAACAGGGTCTCCTATGTTAAGGCAGATAAGGTCTTTTCCTGCTTTTTTAGCCTCCTGAGAGGCTTCAACGATATCTCTTATCGCATATTCTACCCCAAAAGTCCTTTCCGCAGGGATGATCTTAAACTCTTTGCTCAATTTTTTCACCATCTTCTCTGCGTTTAAATACATATCGAAAATTAATATTCCTACTAAAAATTGTTTTGTCAACCCTTTTTTAAGCTAAATAGTCTAAATTTTTTAATGAATGATAACATAGAACTTGATTTTTAGCTAATTCCTTTTAAATTTACTATATGTTATCTTTTAGGTAAGGGTAAATGCCGCCTGCTGGGGGAAAACCCTTACCTGAATAAAAGGCGGGATACAAATACCCCCAGTCCAAGAGGTAAACTCTTACCTCTTGGTATAAAAAGGGAAAGAACCATGCTAAAATTAAAACCTCGCAAAGATATCTATACTTTAAAAGATGTAGAGACACCTAATCTTTTTAAAGAATTTTTTCCTTACATAGAACCACCAAGAATTTTCTTTGACGGAAAATACATACCCCCTCAACCTGCTAAAAATTTCTACATCACAGACACCACTTTTAGAGATGGGCAACAAGCCAGAGTTCCTTACACTCCAGAACAGATAGAAACCCTTTATAAGTTTTTACACAAACTTAGTGGGCCTAAAGGGATAATAAGGAAAACTGAATTTTTTCTTTATACCCCAAAAGATCGAGAGGCTTTAGAAAGATGTTTAGGCTTAGGATACCAGTATCCTGAAATTACAGGATGGATAAGGGCTAACAAAAATGACCTAAAATTAGTAAAAGAGGCTGGACTTAAGGAAACAGGTATTCTTACCTCCTGTTCTGACTATCATATCTTTTTAAAACTCAAAAAAACAAGAAAACAGGCTTTAGAGGATTATCTAGCTATCGTAAAAGAAGCCCTTTCGTTAGGAATTCGCCCAAGGTGTCATTTTGAAGACATAACCAGGGCTGATATTTATGGGTTTGTGATACCCTTTGCCATAGAGCTTATGAAACTTAGAGAAGAAAGTGGTATAGACGTTAAAATCAGACTTTGTGATACCTTAGGATTGGGTGTGCCTTATTCTGAGGCAGCTCTTCCTGTAAGTGTACCTAAGCTTATCAGGGCTTTGATAGAAGAAGCTGGGGTTCCTGAAGAACTTCTTGAGTGGCATGGCCATAACGACTTCTATAAAGGGGTAATAAATGCAACAGTTGCCTGGCTTTACGGATGCACCTATGTTAACACTTCCCTTCTTGGTATAGGGGAACGCACAGGTAACACCCCTCTTGAGGCGATGGTGTTTGAATATATTGCTTTAAAGGGTACAGCTGATGGTATGGATGTTTCTGTCATAACTGATATCGTAAATTACTATAAAACCGAACTTCATGAAAAAATACCTCCCAGACAGCCTTTGGTGGGAGAAGAATTTAACGCTACCAAAGCAGGAATCCACATAGATGGTTTGATAAAAAATGAAGAAATTTACAATTCTTTTGATACCCTCCGTGTATTAAAAAGACCTATACAGATCATCATCACTGATAAAAGTGGAACCGCTGGAATTGCCTATTGGATTAACATGCACTTTGGGCTTAAAGGAGACAAACAGATCGATAAAAGACATCCAGGGGTGGCTAAAATCTACAAAAAAATCATCGAAGAATATGAAAAAGGAAGAGTTACCCCTATTTCTAACGAGGAAATGTTGACTTACACCAAAAAATATCTCCCTGAACTCTTTGTATCTGAGCTTGATCATCTAAGGGACTATGTCATAAAACTTATGTCTCATTACATCGAAGACCTCTCTCAAGAAAAAGAAATGTCTACCCTTAAAGCAACCAAAATAAGGCCTGTGCTCAAAAAATTTTTGGAAGAACATCCATACGTTCAATTTATTTACATAGTTGACGCAGAGGGGAAACCCGTGGTGGGGTTGACCAACGATATCGAATACCTCCACAAGTTCGAAGAACTTCTTAAAACAGAAACTTTTGAAAACAGAGAGTGGTTTAAGGTGCCGATGAAGACAGGTAAAACCTATACTTCTAAGTTTTATACTTCTAGAATTACAGGTAATCTTTGTATCACTCTTTCTATTCCTATAAGAAATAAATACGAAGAAATAATAGGAATATTAGGGATGGATATAAAGTTCGAAGATGTGGTGAAGATGGAAAACGGTTCCTATGAAGTTTAAGGGTATCTGGATATTCTTATCTATATCTATTCTCTTAGCTTTAGCAGGAGCTTTACCTGCTAAAGCTACTGAACCCTCTGAAGGTCTTCCTCTCATTACTGTTGAAAGTCAAACCTTTGGGAAAATTTTAGTCAGGGTTCCTGATTTTAAGGGAGACCCTTCGGTTTCTGCCAAATTAACCTCCCTTTTAAGAAAGATGATAAACCTACATCTTTTTGTCTTAGCAACCCCTAACCCTCCTTTTTCTCAGCCTATCTCTAAAGAATATTACCTAACCGGAAGTTTTAGCCTAACCTCATCGGAGATCACCTTTAAAGGGCAACTTGAAGACCTTCTTGAAAAAAGGATCATAGGCGAATACCACCTAAAAAGTTCTCCCTCCCAACCAGAAAGACTTATCTATGTCCTTACAGATAAAATAATCGAAGACCTCTCTCACCATAAAGGAATAGCCTACTCTAAAGTAGCTTTTGTAAAAAGAGTTTTAGGAAAAGACCGTCTATACCTTGCAGACTTCTCTAAAGAAAACCCTAAGGAATTGAGATCAGCCCCTCTTATTCTCTTCCCTAAGTTTTCTCCTTCTGGTCAAAAGTTAGCTTATTTAGTATATGAAAAACAGCTCTACTTCTTAGAAATTTTAGACCTTAAAACCGGAGAAAAAAAGGCCTTTAACATAAAAGGTATAAGTTCTACTCCTGTATGGAGTCCTGATGAAAAGGCTCTTTTCTTAACCATAGAAGATCAAGCAGAAATAGGAATTTATAGATTTAGCTTAGAAAATCAGACCCTCGAACCTATCTTAAAAGGAGAAGGGGTTTATCAGGTAGGAGACTTATCACAGGATGGACAAAAACTTCTTTATGTACATGATAGAAGGACAGGAAAACCTACTATCAATCTTTTTGACTTAGAAACCAAACAGACAAAAAAAATTTCCAAAATAAGGGCTTACAATACCTCTCCCAGGTTCTCACCAAAAGGAGATAAAGTCCTTTATTTGTCAAGAGGCGGGGGCCTAACCTATTTAGTTTTACAAGACCTTACCACTGGAAAGGAAGATAAATTTGCCTTCAAAGGCCGTTTAGAAGACCCAGCCTTCTCACCTACAGGAGACTATCTCCTTGCCTCTGGAGAAGGTCCTCAAGGGCATGGTATATACCTTATCCACCTGCCCTCTCATCTATCTCAGGTCTACATCTCAGGAAAAAATTTTCTCTTTCCTACCTGGAGTAAACTTTAGACATACTTCACTAAACTCATTCCACTTACCATAGCTGTAGCTTTAAGGGCTGCATCATAAGCTATAGAAAGCATCTGCATCTTGGTAGCAAGCTCTGCCAAATCTGCACTTTCAAGAGACCCAAGATTATTCTCCAAAGTCTGTTTAAAATCTGTATAAAGTTCTTTTTTAGTCTCAAGATGAGATATTTGAGCCCCTATCAAACTTCTTTTTTCTGCTATATGGTTGTAAACTTCATCAAGCTTACCTATAAATCGTTGGATATTATATGTTTCCTGCTGATAGTCTATCTGGTTATCGGTTAAAAGTAGTCTTTTTAACCCTATAAGGGTTTCAAAAATCCCTGAATCCATAAAAACTTTTTGTCCGTTTTCTCCCAATTTTATCTGCATACCTTTATCATAGCTTATGGAAAAATCTTCTACTGAACCGTTATAAACTACCTTCTCGATTACCTGACCATCAGGAAGGGTTTCTTTGGTTAGTTCAAAAGGAAAAGTACCTGGAGCAAAACCGCTGGTTTTTTGCCCTGCAAATAGGTATTTCTCTCCTAACTGAGAATTTGCCAAGGCTAAAACTGACTGGATGATCTTATCTATTTCCTCTGCGGTAGCTTTTCTTGCGTTGATATCTTGGGTGGCGTTTGCAGCCTGGATAGCAAGCACCTTTGCCCTTGCCACCAAGTCTTCTACATTCCCTAAGGTTGACTCCTGAGCTTTTAAAAAGGCCAGTCCGTCATCGATAGCCTTTTGATACTTCTCGATCTTATTAATTCCTTGTTTATAATTAAGAGAAATAACCACGTCTGAGGGATTATCTGAAGGTCTGATAAAATTTTTACCTGAAGAGATCTTAAGTTGGGTGAGGTTTAAGTCAGAAGAAAGTCGGTTTAGGTCTGTAAGTACACTATTATATTTGGTGTTAAAACCTATTCTCATGGTCTTACCCTCTTATATTAACGTTTTGCGTTGATAAGGGTTTCTAACATATCTTCTACTGAGGTTAAAATTTTTGCAACCGCAGCAAAGGCTTGCTGATATTTGATAAGATTGGTCATCTCTTCGTCTAAAGAAACTCCTGAAATGCTATCTTTTATCGCCTTTATCTGAGAAATTAACGTCTCTAAAAAGTTTTTGTTATCTTTTACAGCCTTGGTAGCAGACCCCACCTCTCCTACCAAACTTGAGTAATAGTCCTCAAGGGTAGCATAATTTAAATCTTTTCTGGTAACAGAAGAAAGGTCAGCTATAGCCTGAGCTGTGCGGTTATCCCCTCTCTTAAACTCATAACCCTTAAGAGCATTTATAAACCCTTGATCATATTTAGTTTGGGTATAGTTGATTCCATCATAGAACTCATCTTGGACTACAAAGGTTGCCGTTTGATATAGTCCGGTAGTTTCTATTATTAGTTTTCCAGACCTATCAAGCCTTGCAGAAAGACCATACTTTGCATTTTGAGGGGAATTGATCTCTTTGATCACGTCTAAAATGGTCTTTCCATCATCAAGCCTTACCCTGAAGGTATCTAAGTAACTCCCTTTCTTATCGAAAAGATAAAATGAAAGATAGTCCTCGTCTATAGGATCTAAATCAAAGTCTTCAAAACCTGTCGTTACCCTAAGGGTAGCCACATCTGGGTCTCCTCTAAAAGAAGGGATATACATCTGTTGAGCGCTCAAAAAATCTATAAACCCGTTTACGTTACTGTTGTCTCCTATTTCAAAGGCGTAAGCTCTAGTCTGGTTAGTCTCAAGCCCTAAAACCGCTTTATTTTCTGCATCAACGTAAGCTCTTAGATAAGGAAGTCTGTCTATTTTAGCAAGGATAGAAGAGAGGACTTCGTTTGTGGCCACAGGAATCTCTACAAAATACTCTTGAGAAGGGGTAACGTTCCATCTATAGTTAGGGCCAAAATAACTATTCTGAGTTAACTCAACAGAATTAAAGGTTAACTGACTATCGCCTGCAGTTTTATTTTCTATACATAACATCCCGTCTTTTATATAAACCTCTACCGTATAGTTGTAGGTAGCTCTAATGCCTTCCATAAGGTCTTTTACCGTGTTAAAAGGATTGACCGTAAAAGTACCGGCTACTGCTGTTCCATCATAAAGAGTTCCTCCGTAGTTTATGATAGTTCCGTCAGAAAACCCAAGGTCTGTCAATTTGGTATTTTCAGAAACATTACCTCCTAACACAAAGAAAACCTTCTCGTTATAAGGGTTTTGGTCAAACAAAGGCACCTGATTGACCTTATCATCATAAAACCTAAGATAAATTTTACTTAAGCTATTATCAAAAGTTTGAAAAGGGTTAACTGTGGAAACACTCTTATAGGTTTTAAAAAGAGAATTTTCTGTTCTTAAGGCGTTTAAGTCCATCTTACCTGAGGCAATTAACTCTGGCTTTAGCACAAGAGCATTGTTTACAGAAAAATCTTCTGGGTCTGTTCCTACAAAAAAGAGATTTATCCCCGTAGAAAGAAGAATCCCTGAGGTATCGTTTGAAAAGGCAAAAGCATAGCCGTCTTTAGCCTGAAAGACAAGTTTCCCTCCTCTTACCAAAACCTTAAGATATGTAGCATTTGGGTCTGAAGGGTCATAAAAACCTGCTTGTTGAAGGGAAACATTGATCATATTTGCTAAATCATCAAGGGTAGCGTTTACAGATAACCCTTCAACCGATACTTTTACAGGAGTAATCTGACCTTGAGGATTTTTAATCCATATATAGAAAAACCCTGTAAATTGATTTCCTGTCTGATTTTTGGCAAGGTCAAGAAAATAGGGCAATTCTTTGATATATTTTTGGGCTGAATAAGCCCCTTCTAATTCTCCTGTATAGAACGTAAGCCCTACCCCTTGAGTATGAAGCTCGTTTACAGCCTTTACCAGCTCTTCGCCAAAAAGTTTAAGTTTTCCTGCCAGGTTTAATTCTTCTACCCTTCTTTGATAAGCAGGGTCTGAAAAGTTTCCAAAATCAAAAGGCCCACTTATAGAAAAACTAATCTTTCCAGGACCCCTAAATTTGTCTTCCACAAAAAGCCTACCATCCTTTATATAAGCTTTGACTGTATAGTTGTAAAATCCTTCTATTTGGTCCAAAAGATCTCTTAAGGTGACGTCAGGGTTGGTTGAAAGGTCATAAGAGATACTTCCAGAGATAGCATTTCCAAAATGGTCGGTGCCTGTAACATTAAAGGTTACAGTACCAGAAAGTCCAAGGTCTGAGAGTTTGTCACTCTCAGAAATCGCTCTCCCCCAAATATTAAAATTTATCTTGTTTCCTGAAACATATTCATAGTTGTATTTATCTGAGAGCTGTTCAAGAAGTCTCAACCAACCCCCAAGTTCTCCGGAAGCTACCTCTTTGCTTGAGATAGGTACTTTGGCTCCTGAAGTATCTACCCAGTATAAATCTGTACCAGAGATCTCAAGCTTCCAGGTTCTATCCAAATTTACCAGGTTAAACCCTTTACCTAAAACAACGTTATAAGCCCCTTCTTTGGTTTCAAAATACTGAATGGAAGCCAGCTGTGAGAGTTGTCTAATAAGATTATCTCTTTGGTCTCTTAGGTCGTTAGCGGTTTTTCCTCCAGACTCAAGTGCGGTAATCTGCAGGTTTAATTCAGCGATCTGAGAAGATATTTTATTGATACTTTCTACCATGGTTTTAAGTTTAAGCCCAATTTGGTTTTCAAGATCTCTAAGTCCTTGGAACTTACTTTGAAAAATTTCAGATATTAACTTTCCGTTCTCTAAAACTTGCGTTCTTGCAGCTAAATTTTCAGGGGTGTTAGCTAAGGCTTGCCAAGAATCCCAAAAATTCTTTAAAACTGTCGTAAGTCCGACCCCTTCGCTTACCTCGTTAAAAAGACTTTCTAAAACGTTAAGCCCAGACTCTTCTGCATTGTATAGTCCCAAATCTGTATACTTTAGATTCAGGTTTCTTTCTAAGAAAGTGTCAAAGTATCTCTTGATGAAGTCTACCCTTACACCTGTTCCTATAGGCCCTACAGGAGATGGACTGGGAGGATAGGTGGTTTCTACGACCTTTTGTCTGGAGTAGGCCTCGTTATTTATATTAGAAATATTATGTCCTATAACCTGAGTAGCTAACTGAAAGGCAAGAAGCGAATTTTTAGCTATGTTTAAAGTGCTTGTAAGCCCAGCCATGGTCTATCTCCTTAAGCAGATTTAGAAATAACCCTTGGAGGTTGTTGTGAGACTTTTCCATAGGTCTCTTGCTGACAAAAGATGTTGGTTAAAAAACTATAGGCTTCTTCTACAAAATTAAGACCAGCCTGGATTATCATTTTATTTTTTTCATTGATTCTAAAAATCTCCTCCAACATCTCTTGTTCTTCTTTGGTAAAGTCATTTTTATCTTTTAAAGAGTTTGCAAGCCTGGCTTTATAAGAAGCCCATTTTAAAATTTCCTCTATCGCACCTTTCATAAGAGCCTTTTTTTCCTTTTCTAAAATTTCTTTTAGTTCGATAAGTTCTTTTCGTACCATCTTAAAATCACCTCCTGTATAGTTATTTATCGGATTTTTCTATCTTATTCTTTAGATAGGCACTTTTTAAAAGGTTTTTATAAAGATAATCCCCTAAACTTCCTGGCCTTCCAGCTACATTCCTTCCTATTTCCTGATAGAGAAAATCTTGATAAAAATTTTTTTCTAAGGTTTCTGGAAATAAATTGCTTTTAAACATAGATTGGTCAAAGTTTTTCAAAATTTCATACCAGACAAGGGATTCAAACTCATTACAAAGGGTTTTTAAAGCAGCCTTAGGGTCTTTTTTTGCTAAATTGTTTATTTCATTTAGGTTTTGATAGTAAATTCCATAAGCTTTCATCGTTTAATCCTCTTTATATGATCATCAAATCTGCGTGTAAAGCCCCTGCAGCCTTTATTGCCTGTAAGATAGCGATAAGCTCTCTTGGAGTTGCTCCAACTGCATTAAGGGCCCTAACCAGTTCTCCTAAGGTTACTCCTTCTTCTAAAACCACAATCTTTGCTTTTTGTTCTTTAGCCTGTATTTCTGTTCTTGGAGTTACCACCGTTTCACCTGGAGAAAGAGGGTATGGCTGAGAAACTTCTGGGGTCTCTTTTATCTCAACGCTTAAATTTCCATGAGCTACTGCTACCCTTGAAATCTTTACGTTTTCTCCGATGATAACCGTACCGGTTTTTTCGTCTATAACCACCCTTGCCGGGCTATCAGGTATAACCTCAAGGTTACCTATTTCTCCCAAAAGTTTTACTACCCTTTTCTGATAGTTAGAAGGTACGTTTAACTCTACGTTTTTAAGGTCTAAAGCCTTTGCATAGTTTCCCTTTAAGTAAGTGTTGATAGCCTCAACTATCTTTGAAGTCGTGGTAAAATCTTCGGTTTTCAGGCTTAAAACCACCTTTGATAGACTGTTTAGGTCTTCCATCGGAACCTCCCTTTCTACTATGGCTCCGTTAGGGATTTTACCTACGGTAGGATGGTTTACCTGAACTTGAGCCCCACCTCCTTGGGCCCCAAAACCACCTATAGAAATAGGTCCTTGAGCTAAGGCATAAACCTGACCATCAGGACCTTTTAAGGGTGTCATCAATAAGGTTCCTCCCTGAAGACTTTTAGCATCACCTATAGCAGAAACCTCTACATCGATCCTTTGTCCTGGCTTAGCATAGGGAGGTAAATAGGCAGTAACCATCACAGCAGCCACGTTCTTTAATTTCACCTGTTCCTTAGGCACCAAAATCCCAAACCTTTCAAGCATGTTTACTATAGACTGTACGGTAAACTTAGTCTGGTCTCCGTCTCCGGTTTGTTTAAGCCCAACTACCAGTCCATAACCTACCAAAAAATTACCCCTAACCCCTTCTACCTCGCTGATATCTTTAAGCCTTACAGAAAAGGCCTGGTCTACCAGAAAAAAACTCAAACAAAGTAAAAGACAGATTATCCTTCTCATACCCCTCCCTCTAAAACAACCAAAATAGTTGTAAAAGTCTGGTAATGATTCCCGGTCCACTTGCAGCCTCACTATTAGGCCCTTTACCGCTGTATTCGATATAGGCATCAGAAATCTGGGTAGAAAGCACTGAATTGTCTGCAGCTATATCTTCTGGTCTTACGATCCCTGTAAGGGTTATATACTCAAGGTCTCTATTTCTCTTTATGGTTCTCACCCCTTGAATTACTAAATTCCCGTTTGGTAAAACTTTAACCACCCGTGCACTTAAAGTGGCTACAATCCTACTTTGTCTTGATATCTGTCCCTGTCCAGAGGTAGAAGAACTCATCTCACCTTTAAACAGAGTCCCTAAATCTGCGGCATCAGGTAAAAACATATTTTTTATATCTTTTTCATAGCCTAAAATACTTGAGAGACCCGCAGAAGCAGAACTACTTTTTCCACTTTTTTGACTTACCGTGTTAGAGCTTTGATAGGTCTCTACAATCTTAACCGTAAGAATATCCCCTACAAATCTGGCTCTTTTATCTGCATAACCATATAAATCCCTTCCCTCTTTAAACAAAGACCCCTTAGTCAAATACCGCCCTTCTTCCACTTGAACGGCTACCTCAGGGGGTGGTGGAGGAGTAGGAGGAGTTTTAGGGTCAAACTCCCAACAGCCCCACAAAAATATAAGCCACAATGATAGCCAAATTTTTGACATTCTCATTATAGCATCACCTCAATTTCGTTTGTTGAGATTACTTTGCCTAAAACTTCTTTTTTACTGGTTAAATTTTTAACCTTTATAACCTCCCCTTTTCTTCCATCTTGTAAGGCCTTACCCTTGGTTTTAACTAAAAAACCTCGCCCTTTACATATGATTAACACCTCTTGACCTCTTTTTACTAAAACAGGTTCGTTCAAAAAAGACTTTCTCAAAACCACGTTAGGCTTAAGGCTTGTTCTTACCTCTTTACCTAATGCCTCTTTTTCTTCTAAAACCACATCCTTAGGAAGCCTCGATAGCGGTTTCTTTTGAAAAACTAAGTGGTTCTTAGTGATTACCTCTCCTTTTTCTAACGGCTTAGCTACCACTGCCACAGAAACATTACTTTCTACATAACCCCAGAGTCTAACCCTAAAAGCTTCTTTTCCGTCTTTAAAAAACACCAGGATAACTGTATTAAACCCAAGACCTGGTCTTCCTAAAAATTTAACCTGGTAAGGCATTCCTTTAATCACCTTAGCTTCCCTTGGTTCTACACTAAACCTTTCTAAACTCAATTTTGGATATACCTTGCTTAGCCTTGATTGTATTTCTTGGAAGAAAATTTTTTTATAATCTTCTTCTGTGTAAAACTCTACTCCCATAACAGGCTTAAAGCTCACCAACACAGCCATAAAGAAGACAAACAACCATACTCCTTTCATCTATCGCTACCTCTTAAGGTTGTTAGCTATCTCTAAAAGCTGGTCTGCCGTTAACACTCCTTTAGAATTAGATTCATAAGCCCTTTGGGTAATAATCATTTTTACCATCTCTTCTACGATGTCCACGTTAGACATCTCAAGATAACCCTGAGCTATGGTTCCAAATCCATTTTGTCCAGGGTTACCCTCTATAACATCTCCAGCAGCATCTGTAGATTTAAATAGATTTCTTCCCACCGCATAAAGACCAGCTGGGTTGGTAAAATCATAAAGAGTAAGCTGAGCTTGGGCTAAGGTCTCTCCTCTTGGGCCAAGGGCAGTAATGATTCCGTCTGGGGTAACCTCAATCCTTGCTGTACCCTGAGGAACGGCAAACTCAGGTTGTAATCTTGCACCGTCAGGGGTAACGATGTATCCGTCACGATCAAGTTTAAAGTTTCCTGCCCTGGTATAATATTCCTCTCCTCCCATGATTACCATAAAGAACCCTCTACCCTCTATCGCCCAATCAAGCTCTTGGTTGGTTAGCTGATATTCTCCTTGGGTAAACAATTTAGACACAGCAACCGGCCTTACCCCAAGACCTATCTGCATTCCCACGGGTACCTGAGTTCCGTCTGCTGTCAAAGCTCCGGCAAGCTTTAGGTTTTGATAAAACAAATCCTCAAAGTCAACCCTACTCTTTTTAAAACCTACGGTGTTTACGTTGGCAAGATTATTGGCTATCACGTCAAGTTGCAACTGCTGTCCTTGCATCCCTGTAGCAGCACTCCAAAGTCCTCTTATCATCGTGCTTTTCCTCCTCTACCAATTATCTTTATCTATTTAAACCTAACAGTTTTTCTGTTGCTTCATCCCAACCTTGAATGCTTTTTTGGACTGACTGAAAAGTCCTTTGGATCTCAATCAAGCCAACCATCTCTCTTATAGGATTTACGTTAGACTTTTCTATAAAACCTTGTCTAATCTCATAATTAGTAGCCGGTATCTCTTCCATACCTTCTGCTATATATAGGTTTTCTCCTACTTTTTTAAGTTTGTTTAGATCTTGAAAAGTAACCACGTCAAACCTTCCTAACTCTGTTCCATCTATAGATAAAACCCCATCAGGAGAGACCTGAAGTCTATAGTCCTCCATCGTAATAAGTCCTCCTCTTGCCATACCAGGGTCAACCACCAAAGGAGTTCCGTTAACCAAGACTGGATATCCTTCTGGGGTAACCAACCTCCTCTGAGTGTCAATCGTAAAATTACCTGCCCTGGTATAGGCTATTCCATTAGGGGTTTGAACCTTAAAAAACCCCTCCCCTACGATAGCAAAGTGTAAGGGATTTTGCGTATGCTCTAAAATACCCTGCTCTTTATTCAAATAAGGTACTGTCTCTTTAAACGCCCTTTTTCCCTTAGGCCCGATTTTTTTCATCAAAACTTCTTGAAAACTCAACCTATCTTCTTTATAACCTGGGGTGTCAACGTTGGCCAAATTATTGGTAGTAACCGTTAACCTTCTGTCAAGAAGTTGAGCCGCCTCTAAGGCCTCAAGCAACCCTAACTGAGGATTAATATGTATCCCTCTCATATAAACCTCTCTTATAAACTAAAAGTTTCTGAAAGATTATATACAAAAACCATGCCCATTTTTAAAGATGTAGATATTACTAATGCCACCTGCGGGAAAAAAAAAAAGAAGGTAAAACTTTTCCTACCGATTGTCAGGTCAAGGAAAATTTTTCTTTATACTACTAGAAATATTTTTCCTGAAAAAACCACGCTATTAGATATTAAACAAACTACGAAGTACCCAAAAATGTCATTTTTTTGACTTTATCAAAAAGTTGACTTTGTGTAAAAACTAAAAATTTCCACCGATACTAAAGTTGAAGTTACTTGAATCCTCTCGAGGTTTCTTATCGATATTATAACCCCATTCTAACCTTAAGGGACCAAAAGGAGAAAGCCATCTTAAGCCTATACCTACACTTTTTCTGAGGTCTGAAAACTGAAATTCGGTATTTTTATCCCAGACGTTTCCCATGTCGTAAAAGACTACCCCGTTTAAATTGATATTTTTTATCAGTGGAAAGATAACCTCGAACTGGGTATAAAACTTTCTGGTACCCCCTATTTTATCTTCTGTCTCAGGATCCTTAGGAGAAATATCTCCGTATTTATATCCTCTTACCGAATTTATTCCTCCTAAGAAAAACCTTTCATAAACTGGGATTTTTCTGGCTCCACCTTCGGTTAGATATCCGTACCCTAGGACTCCGTGGAAAGTAAGCTTATGAAAGGTGTGATAGACTTGGTGTTCACCTTCTACTTTTATGTAATTACTGTCTCCTCCTAACCACTTTTCGGCAAGTTCAAAATCTAAAGCATGGTACCAACCCTTGGTAGGCATAAAAAACCTATTCCTTGAGTCATAGTTTAACCCAAACTGAAAGGCACTGGTAAGTTTGATATCCTTAGATTCTAAAATGATTTTGGCTACGTTATCTGAAAGATCTTCAAGGGTGGTATGGTCTAATCTATAGCCTGCATACACAGAAAGTTTTGAGGTAAGGTTATATCCTACTTTTAGGGAAGCACCTTTACTGTCCTTGGTAAAATCGTCATATTCTATATCAAAGTTATAAAGAGACCAGCCGAGAGAATATTTGGTATCTCTAAAATATGGGTCGTAAAAATTTATAGAGTAACGGCTGGTTTTAGTACCCAGTCTTGCTGCTAAGTTTAATCTTTGCCCTTTTCCTAAGAAATTTCTTTCTGTTATGTCTAACATTAACATAAACTTATCATAGGAACTATAACCACCACCGATACCAAACGAACCAGTAAGCATTTCTTTAACCTTTACCTTAAGGTTAACTTCATCTTCTTTGGCAGCTTTTTCTTTTTCTATCTTTACATCTTCAAAAAATCCCAACCTTCTTATCCTTACCTCACTTTCTTCTATTCTCTTCTCACTATAAGGCCAACCTTCAGCTATGTTAATTTGTCTTCTAATCACCTTATCCCTGGTTTTGGTGTTTCCTTCTACCTCAATACGGTTGACATAAACCACAGGTCCCTTATCCACCTTAAAGGTTAGGTTGATAACCTTTGCTTTGGGGTCTTTACTAAAATCGGTGGTCACCTTAGCATAGGCATAACCATAGTCTGCAAAAAGATGGGTAAGGGTGGTCTCATCTATTTTTAAAGACTCTAAACTAAAAACCTTCCCAGGTAAGGTCTTTAATTTTTTGTAAATCTTATCCTCTGGAAAAAGATCCTGTTGTATCTCCACCTTTCCAACTTTATATTGATCTCCTTCTTCTATAGGGATTTTTATTATTACCCCATCCTCTTCCTCTTTAACCAAAGGTTCTCCTACCTTAACATCGATAAAACCACGATTTTTATAAAAACTTTCTATTTTTCCTAAATCTCTATAAAGAAAGGCAAGATTATAAACCCCAGGTTCAGCCACTGGTTCTGGAGTAGTCAGAGTTCTCAGATATTGAGTAACTTTTTTAACCGGGGAAAATATAGATTTTTCTGAAACAGAAAGTAAACCTCTCAACTCTTTTTCTGAAATAGCTTTGTTTCCTATAAATTCTATTTTCTTTATATATTTTTTCCTTCCTTCTTTTATCTCTACTATCAACTTCACCTGAGCTTGGGAAACCTTTTCTAAGTCTATTTTCACATCAGTCCCGCTGTAACCTAACTGTTCGTAGTAGGCTTTTACCGTCTCAAGAATCCTGTCAAGCTCCTTAGACGTAATAACCGTACCTTCCTTAAGATTGATGATTTTCAACAGATCTTCACTCTTTACCTGTTTATTACCTTTAAAAACTACCTCCTTGATAGAAGGATTCTCTTTAAATTCAAAAACTACTATCGCCCCTTTGGCTCCTTTTTCTAACTTAACCTCGATGTTTTCAAAGTATCCCATCTTATAGAGATTTCTCAGATCTGTGTTTAATTTTTTATAGTCAAGGATGTCGCCAGGTTTGGTGGTAAGGTTTGGATAAATCAGGTCTTCTTTAATCCTCATATTACCTACTAATCTTATTTCTTCTACTATTTCTTTTTTCTCAAAGATACTTTTTAAATATGGTACCGTATTAGAAACCAAGGTATCTATGTTTCCTGTTTCTCCTACCACGTTAAAATACTGGGTGCTTGGTCCAGGTAAAAGAAGTTTCCATTCAAAGCTCACATTATTCCCTATAACCACACCTTTAACCTCAGCTATCCCTTCATAAATCCCTGTTTTCAGGAAGGCCTTAGCTTCTTCGGTAGAATAGACCTTTTTTTCTAAGAGAAACCCTTCTTTTTTAAGTGTTTCTTGAAGTTTTTGAAGGTAAGCTTCTAAAGTTTGACTACTGGTAGGGTCACCTATGGTTTTGGCAGAATAGATAAGAAGATTTGTTTGAGCTGAAAAAAGGGAAGGTAACCATCCCAGCCAGACAAAAACAAAAAATAGAAATATCTTCTTCAAAGCTTAACCCCTATTTGAGGGTCTCTTTTTCCCATTTTACCAGAAAACCGTTTTTTAGCAAAAAAATTTTTTTCATTCGTTTAGCTAAATCCCAGTTATGGGTTATCATCACCACTGCGGTGTTAAAATCTTGGTTAAGAGTTAAAAAAGCGTCTATTACCTCTTCTGCACTTGCTGGGTCAAGGTTCCCTGTAGGTTCGTCTGCCAGCACCAAAACCGGATTTAAAAAAAGCGCCCTGGCAATGGCTGCCCGTTGTCTTTCTCCTCCAGAAAGAGAAGAAGGCTTATGGTGTTTTCTATGAAAAATTCCAAGTTTTTGCAAAAGAACCTCCGCCCTTTGCATACATTCCTCTATGGTCAGATTGGCAATCAACCCTGGAAGGATAACGTTTTCCAAAACCGTAAACTCTGGTAATAAATGATGTAGCTGAAACACAAAGCCTATCCTCTTTCGTGTTTCAAGGATATGCTCCTCTTGTTTATAATCTATCTTTTTACCCAGAAAATATACCTCTCCGTTTGTAGGCTGATCAAGGGTACCCATAAGGTTTAACAAAGTGGTCTTCCCAACCCCAGAAGGTCCTACTATCGCTATAAGGTCTCCTGGATATACCTCCAAGTCGATTTTTTTTAATACCTCGATCTCTTCGTTTGCATGTTGGTATTTTTTTGATATAGATTTTAGGACTAAAACAGGAAGGTTATCCATGGCGTAAAACCTCTGCAGGCATAACCTCAGAAGCTTTCTTAGCCGGATAAAGGCAGGCTAAAAGACTTATCAAAAAAGAAATCAAAACGATAACCAAAAGGTCGAAAAATTTTAAAGAAACCGGCATGTATTCTACTGGATAAACATCGCTCGGGAGTTTTACCACTGGATATTTAGAAAGAACCCAACAGAGACTTCCTCCTAACACCAAACCTAACAATACCCCTATAACTGCAAACAAAAAGCCACTATAAAAAAACAGGATCATTACATCCTTAGAAGAGGCTCCAAGAGCTCTTAAAATAGCTATATCCATTTTTTTCTCAGAAACAAGCATGATCATGGCGGCGATTATCGTAAAAAGGGAAACGGCAATCATAAGACTTAGCACTACAAAGAGACCTAACTTTTCCATCTTAAGGGCAGCAAAAAGGTTTCTATTCCATTCTTGCCAGTCAAGGATTTGAACTCCAAAACCTAAGGAGGAAAGCAACCTATCTTTGTAAATCCCTGATTTAAATGGGTCTTTTAGCTTAATCTCTAAAGACCTGTTGGTAGGGGTAAGATAAGAAAAAAACGTTTCAGAAGGGGCAAAAACAAGGTTTAAATCAAAATCATAAACCCCTGTTTCAAACCAACCTACTACTTTTAGGTCTAATATTTTTGGCATAAAACCGAAGGGGGTAAACATACCCTGAGCACTCATAAAATTTAAAACTTCTCCTACCCCAAGCCCTAACCGGTCTCTTAATTTTTTACCTACTACCACCGGAACTACTTTCTCTTCTTTGGCACTTATTAAAAAATCCTTCTCTACATAAAATACCTTAAAACCTTTTTCTTTGGCCAACATATCTAAGTTAGAAGCTTTAAGCACTATACCTATAGGATGGGAACGAGCGATGATTAATCCCTGAATAGAAGATGTCTCCTGAAGGCTTAACAATTGGTCTTTAGGAATCTCTTTTTCTACTAAAGTCTTTATCTTAGGGGTTAACCCTTCTTCCCAGAAGGTGATCGTGATGTGGGGGTTTAAACTTAAAATCTTTTCTGCTACTGCTTCTTTAAAACCAGTTATTACGGCATTTACTACAGTTAAGGCTCCTACACTGAGAGCTACCCCTAAAACAGCAATAACCGCTATTATCCCTGTAAAACGCTCTCTTTTCCGTGAAAAAACATATTTTAAAGCTAACCAGAGCCTCCAGTGGTTAGAAAAACTCATTCAAAATATCCTTTTAAAGATCCTCTTTTTTCCTTAAGTGAGGGAAAAGAATGACCTCTCTTATCGAGGGACTGTCGGTAAAAAGCATAACCACTCTATCTATACCGATACCTTCTCCCGCACAAGGAGGCATACCATATTCAAGGGCTCGGATAAAATCTTCGTCAATCTCTGGAGGGATTTCTTCGTCTATTTCCCTTAGTTTAAGTTGTTCTTCAAACCTTTTTCTTTGGTCCCTTGGGTCATTTAACTCTGAAAATGCGTTAGCTACTTCTTTTCCTGCAATATACAGCTCAAACCTCTCTGCAAAATCAGGGTCTTCATCACTTCTTCTGGCTAAGGGAGAAACCTCTACAGGGAATTTTATCACAAAGGTAGGTTGTATAAGTTTTGGTTCTACTAATTCTTCAAAAAGCTTAGTCCACCATTTACCTATACGTGGATCTTTTAGGTTTAGCTCAATTCCTTTTTCTTTAGCAAACTTAATAAGTTTTTCCTTTTCAAAGAGTACTTCCCTAGGAACACCTCCTAACTCTATAAGAGCTTCTAAGAACTCAATCCGTTTCCAAGGAGGAGTAAAGTCTATCTCTTGACCTTGGTAAGTAATCTTAGGGCTACCTGTTATTTCCAAAGCAAGCCCATAAAACAACTCCTCGGTTCTTTTCATAAGATCTTCATAGGTAGCATAAGCCTCGTAAAACTCTAACATAGTAAACTCTGGATTATGTCTACTTGAAACCCCTTCATTTCTAAAATTTCTGTTAAGTTCAAACACCTTATTAAAACCGCCTACTATAAGTCTCTTTAGATAAAGCTCAGGCGCTATCCTAAGGTACAAATTCATGTCTAAAGCGTTGTGATAGGTAATAAAAGGTTTAGCAGCAGCACCGCCTGCTATAGGATGCATCATCGGGGTTTCTACTTCTAAAAATCCTTGAGAAATAAAATAATCTCTTATATACTGAATAATCTGGGTCCGTAGTCTAAAAAGCTCTCTTACCTTAGGATTCATGATAAGGTCTACATAGCGCATCCGATACCTTAACTCAGTATCTTTAAGTCCGTGATATTTTTCAGGTAAAGGCCGGAGAGCCTTGGTTAAGAGTTTAAAACTCTTCACTAATATGGTAATCTCACCGGTCTTGGTTTTGATAAGCCTTCCTTTAACCCCTATGATATCCCCTATGTCTATAAATTTCTTAAAAAAATCAAAATCTTCTTGAGCCAACTCATTTTTAGCCACTAAAATTTGAATTTTATCTGTATCATCTTGGAGATGGGCAAAAATAAGTTTACCCATCTCCCTTTTTGCCATAATCCTCCCTGCTACCACAAATTCTTGGGTCTTTTTTTCTATCTCCTCAGGGCTTAACTCTTGGTATTTTTCTTTTATATATTTTGCTTTATCTTTAGGACGAAAATCGTTGGGATAGGTCTTAATTCCCATAGACTCAAGTTTGGCAAGTTTTTCAAAACGCACTTTGATAACCTGACTTTCCTCTAACATCTATTATCCCTCCAAATTTTTTACTCCAGCCCTATTTTATTACGAATTTTACTTTTTCCAACCTACTTTAAAGTCTGGAGGTAAAAAACAGTAAAAGGCAACCTTTCAAATTCGAAACCATACAAACCCCTTTGTATTGCTTGACTTTTTAAAGATTAAGTCTTAACATATTAAAAATAAAGAGGGTATAAAAGGGGGGTTTGATTTTATGAAAATAAAAATGGTGTTGCATGGAATAGCCATGGATCCTATGTCTAACAGTCCTGTGATGTTATTAAAAGAAGCAGAAGGAGAAAGGATTCTTCCCATTTGGATAGGGGTTTTAGAAGCTACTTCTATCGCAGCCAAGTTAGAAAACATACAGTTTCCAAGGCCATTAACCCATGACCTAATCAAAAATATATTCGAAAACCTGGGGATTACTATTCCCAAGGTTGAAATCGTAGACCTTAAAGACAATACTTATTATGCCCTTATTACCATAGTTACTGGAGATAAGGTTTTAGAAATAGACTCCCGTCCAAGCGATGCTATAGCTTTAGCTTTAAGGCTTAATGCGGAGATCTTTGTAGATGAAGAGGTATTCAAGAAGAGTCAAATTTATTCTGAAACCCCAGTGACCGAAAAACAAGGAGAATTAGTAATCACCACCAAAGAGGAAAAAGAAAAACTAAAAGATTTTCTGGAAAAGCTGGATCCTAAAATTTTTAAATACAAAATGTAGAGGATTGCAATTTGTTTGATTTGCATTGCCATTCAGTTTTTAGCGATGGAGAACTTATTCCAGCAGAGTTATGGAGAAGGGTTCAAGCTTTAGGCTATCAAGCCATAGCCATTACCGACCACGTAGACCACTCAAACTTCGAACACATCCTTCAAAGTCTTTTAAAGTTTAAAAAATCTGTTCAAGGGTTAATCCCAGAATTTATCGTAGGTGTAGAAATAACCCATGTACCTCCAGACCTTATTCCTCCTCTTATCAAAGAATGTCGAAAAGCTGGGGCAGAGATAGTGGTAGTCCATGGAGAAACTATCGTAGAGCCTGTGGCTGAAGGCACAAATCTTGCCGCTATCATGGGAGAAGCCGACATCCTTGCTCATCCAGGGCTTATTAAGCCTGAAGAAGTAAAACTTGCAGCTCAAAAGGGAATCTTTTTAGAAATATCTGGGAGAAAGGGACACTGTCTTGCCAATGGACACGTAGTTAGCTTGGCTAAAACTTATGGAGCCAATCTGGTAATAAACTCAGACGGACATAGTCCCTCAGATTTTATGTCCAAAGAATTAGCTCTTAAAGTAGGGATAGGAGCTGGGCTTTCAGCTGAAGAAGTTAAAAAGGTATGGGAAATCGCTCAGAAAAGGTTTCTAAAAACTTCTTCATAGAAAAGCAACTTTCTTTTATCTTTAGCACCTTAGGGTACCCTGAAACTTTGTTTAAATTTAATACCAAACTTTTCATATCTCTCGAAGACTTTTCCTATGAGTTAACCCTACCTCTTATCATCCAAGAAAAAGATTACACCTATTTTTGGGTAGACTACAAACCTCAAAACTTTTTATCTTGTTTTGAACGAGGTTTTATAAGCTTAGCAAGACTTGTTAGTAATCCTTTACCTTTCTTTGGAGTTATAACCAACCTTACAGAGTTTATATTAATAGACTTTTATCAAGGAAAAACCTCTAAAGGAAATAAAGAAATAATTCCACCTTATGGTAAAATAAAAACCTATCCTCCTGGTCCACCCAAACCCTTTAACCCTGAAATTGAAACCAAAATATTGAGGCTTTTCCTAAAAGGGGGATGAAAAAACTTAGCAAACAGGCTGTAAGCCGGGCTTAAAAAATTGAGCGTTGTCTTTGGGTCTCAAAAAGAGCTATAGCAGCAGCTACCGAAACATTAAGACTTTCTACCTTTCCTTTCATCGGAATTTTGGCTAAAAAGTCGCACTGAGTTAAAATTCCAGGTCTAATCCCTTTTCCTTCGTTTCCTACGATTAAAACCAAAGGAATTTTAAGGTCCAGCTGATATATGGACTTTTCGGCTTTATGGGTAAGTCCTAATACCCATAAACCTTTCTCTTTAAAAAATTGAAGAGCATGTTTTAGGTTGGTAACCTTAGCTATAGGGAGGTTAAACACAGCTCCTGCAGAAACTTTAGCTACTGTTTCTGTCACTTCACAGGCTCTAACCTTAGGGATTACCACTCCATGAACCCCTGAGGCATCAGCACTACGGATGATAGCCCCTACGTTATGAGGATCTTCTACCTCGTCCAACATGACCACCAAAGGCACTTCACTTCTCTTTTCCCAGTTGGCTACTATATCCTCTAAATCAGCATAATTAAAAGTTAAAAGATAGGCCACCACCCCTTGGGTGTTTAGATGTGCTGGTATTTTGGGAGGTAATTTTTCTGAGATTTTAACGGGAATCCCAAGTTTTTTCGCTTTTTCTAAAATTTGATATTTTTTTCCTGAGAGACGGTTTTTATCAAACCATATTTTTTCGATAGACTGAGGGTTGTTTTTAAGAGCCTCTAAGACAGGGTTTATTCCATAAATAAAAGAGGTCATAGATTAAGGTTAAAGTTAGATAAAAAATATTTCCACTGAGGATTTCTATAAGGTCTACTTAACTCTGCTTTAACTATCGAAAAGAAAAGCTCTTTACTTTTTTCTAAGTTTTCGTTTACTATCACATAATCAAACCAAGAGGCAAACCTGAGTTCTTCTTTAGCCCTTTTTAAACGATTTTGTACCTCAGCCTCGTTTTCTGTACCCCTTTGAATGATACGGGTTTTTAGGGACTGAAGGTCAGGAGGGGCTATAAAAATAAATATGGCATCTGAACCAAAATATGACTTAAGTCTGGTGGCCCCTACCACCTCTATGTCTAACACTAAGTGTTTGTTCTGGGTAAAGGCCTTTTCTATCTCTGTCTTTGCCGTTCCATAAAAGGTCCCAAAAACCTCTACCCATTCTAAAAATTCATCTCTCTCTATCATCTCTAAAAAAACAGAACGACTTACAAAATAGTAATGTTTTCCATCTTCTTCCCCAGGACGTGGAGCTCTAGTAGTATGAGAAACAGAAAAATAAAATTCATCCTGAGGCAAATCCTTAAGTATCGTGCTTTTACCAGCCCCAGAAGGACCGGTAACCACTATGATTAGTCTTTTATTCCTCTTCATCTTTCTCCAACCTTTCTAACCCATCAGACATCAGCCTTTGAGCTACAGTTTCTGCTTGTATAGCAGAAAGGATGATATGATTGCTATCGGTGATGATGATAGAGCGAGTCTTACGTCCCTGAGTGGCATCGATAAGCCTTCTGGTTTCTTTGGCCTCTTCCTTTAACCTCTTCATAGGAGCAGAGTTTGGATTTACGATAGCAATGATTCTATCTGCAACCACATAGTTGCCAAAACCTATGTTTAAAAGTTTACAACTACATCCCATAAAAACCTCCGTAAAAAGATAATTTTGGTTTAAAAGAGATTAATCAAGTTTATCTCTAGTTATTGTAAAACATTTTTCTATTTTGTCAATTTTTCTTTAAAATCCTTTCTTTTACGAAGTTTTTTTATGACTTTAATACTCTTGGTTTTAAAAAATAAAGCCGGTCCTAATAAGGTATATACTACGATTAGAACAAAGATAGAGTAAGAAGGATAGGCAGCGGAGATGGTAAGACCACCTACAAAAAGCAGTAACAGATAAAAATTTTGAGATTTTTCTATTTTTATGTGCTTAAAGCTGGGATATTGGATAGGAGAAACTAACAGGTAAGAGACAAGGCTTACAGCAGTTAGAGTAGCCCATTTAGGAAGCTCAAAATCAGGACGATAGGATTGTATAAAAAGCACAGAAGAAGCCAAAATAGCCGCTCCTGCAGGTGAAGGGAGTCCTTCAAAATAACCAAGCCCAGAATGGACTTTTACGTTATATCTTGCAAGCCTTAAAGCTACACAGGTAGTATATAAAAAACAACTCACCCATCCCAGTTTACCAAATTCTATAAGCCAAAACTGGTATATAAGAATAGCAGGAGCTACTCCAAAAGAAATAAGGTCACTTAAAGAGTCATATTCAAGGCCAAACTTAGAAGTCTGCTTTAAATATCGAGCAATCCTCCCATCAAAGATATCAAAAACCATCGCTAAAAAAATAGCCCAGCCAGCTTTAGTAAAATCTCCGTGTATGGAACATATGATCGAATAAAAACCAAAAAAAAGGTTAAAGGTAGTAAAAATGTTAGGTATTAGGGCTAACATAGTTTTAATCCTTCTTTAATAACACCCGACCCAAAACAGTTTCTCCAGCAAAAACTTTATGTCCTTCTTTTACATAGATTTCAGAGTTTTCAACCGGGAAAAAAAGCTCTACCCTTGAGCTAAACTTTATGATACCAATAGGGTCTCCTGCGACCACATCATCTCCAGGAAGAACAAAAGCCCTTATCCTTCTTGCAACCATCCCCGCTATCTGTACCACCCAAAAAGGAGTACCATCTTCTCGTTCTATAAGATAAAGTTGTTTTTCGTTTTTCTGAAAAGCTTCTTCTTTAAAAACAGGAAATTTTTCTCCTCTTACATACTGCATACGTAAGACTTTCCCCGTGATAGGAGAGCGGTTGATATGAACATCCCATAGCCTCATAAAAATCCCTATTCTCCAAAGGGGGGCAGAAAACCAAGAGGGATTTTCTTCTATCCGACAAGTAACTACCTTTCCGTCCGCAGGAGAGATGATGAGTTCTGGGTCTAAGACAGGTTCTCTTTTAGGGTTTCTGAAAAAAAAGGCATTAGCCAACCCTATTCCTAACCCTAAGAGCGCCGCTTTTCTTTTTTTAAACAAAAGGCTTGTCCCTGCAAACAGCAAGGGATAAAACACCCAAGGGAAGCCTTCTTTGTGCACCATAAAATTACTCCTTTTTATTTTTTATGGTAGGGAATAAAGTTTCGTCTGTATGAGGTAAAAACAGGGCAGCTACATAGGTCTCCATATAACCTGGGTAGTTTGAAAGCTCTAAGTGGGTCATAGACTTAGCTATGTCTCTCATTTTAGCAAACTTTTCTTGAGAAAGAAGGGCTATTTTAGCTCCGAGTAAACTGGTGTTACCTAAAAAGAAAAACCGGTCTCTATCTAAATCCGGTAAAAGGCCTATAGAAATAGCGTCTTCTACATCAAGATAGTTTCCAAAGGAACCTGCTAAATAAACCCTCTCTATGTCTTTTAAAGATAACCCTACAGACTCAACCAAAACCTGGCATCCCGCAAAAATAGCGGCTTTGGCTCTGATAACATTATCTATGTCTGCTTCAGTAAAAACTATGTCTTCTCCTGTTTGGGTGTCTTGTTTAAAAACCACTACATACTCCCACCCTTCTTCCCCTCTTCTTATACGGGGATGAATCAGGTCTTTTTTAATTTTTCCAGATTTATCTATGATCCCTACTCTAAAAAGAGAGGCCAACAAAGAAAGGATTCCCGAGCCACAGAGACCTATAGGTTTTGTTTTACCGATAGTAACCACCATGGGTTCATAAGTATAAGGGTCTATGTTTACCATTTCTATAGCACCAAGGGTGGCTCTCATCCCGTGTTTTATACCGCCTCCTTCAAAAGCTGGACCGGCAGAACAGGCAGCACAAACCAAAAAATCCTGATTCCCTAATACTATTTCTCCGTTAGTTCCAAGGTCTATAAAAAGGGTCAAAGGGCTTTCTTCATACATCTTAGAAGCTACCACACCCCCTACTACGTCTCCTCCGACATAACTTGCTTTACAAGGAATAATCTGGATAAGTGCGTTTAACTCTGTAAAACCTAAATCTTTAGCCCAGAAAACAGGAAATTCAGTAGCTACTGGAACATAGGGATATTCTCTTAAATATCTTGGCTCAAGTTCAAGAAAAAGATGGGTCATCACTGTATTAGCCGCTAAAGAAATAAGTTTCACCTCTTCTAACCGCCCTTTTGATCCCAAGGCTTCTTTTATCAAAAGGATTAATCTTTCTTTTAAAACCTCAGATAATATCTTTAATCCTCCATCTCTTCTGCAAAACTCTATCCTGCTAATAACATCATCACCATACTTGATTTGAGGGTTATAATCTGAACTAAAACCCAAAACTTCTCCTTTCTTTAAGTCAACCACCTCTACCTGTACGGTGGTAGTTCCAACGTCTATCGCTACCCCTAAAAAGGGCTCTAAAGGCTCTGCGGTAAGGTCTAACAAGAATGTTTTAGGATTATCTAAAGCCTGATAAACATAAGCTATGGTTTCGAAATTTTTTTGACGAAGAACATGGGGAATTTTTCTTAAAACTTCTAAGGAAACCTCTGGTTCCGAGATACCCTGTTTATAAAGCCCCTCTTTTAGTCTGTTAAAATCTGCGGTGTTTTCCTCCAAGGTCGGAGGGGTTAGTTTCAAAAATACTTCTTTAACCGGAGGGGAATCAAAATCAACTTGAGATAGTTCTAGAAACTTAGCCCTTTTTTTAACAGGGCGATATAACGTTTTCTGGTCTAAGAAAGTAGTTAAGGGGACTTCTACCACCACGTCTGTTAGAGGGTAACTACCACAAGCCTTATAATACTGACCTTCTAAAATCTCTCCTTTCAGTTCTCCTGAAACCAACCTTACTTTACACCGATTACAGCTTCCGGTTCCACCACAAGAGGCGTTGATATGAATACCTGCTTTTATTGCTACATCAAAAAGGGTCTCCTCTTCAAGAGCCTCATACTCTTCGTTAAACGGTAGAAACTTAACCTTAGGCATTTTTTCTAATCCCTTAAAATCCTTAAAGCTAAACCTGTATTATACCAAACTAAAAAAATTGTTAAACTCCTTAGCCAAAGGTATCACTAAGTTATGTGTGATAAATTTGTACTCAACTTTAATCGATTGAACCGTTGAATTTTTTAACGTTGTCTTTTATAGTATAATTTTATACTATTTATACAATAGACAAAACCTAACATAAAATTTGGAGGATAGCTTATGTGGGACCTTCTTCCTATCTATCTAAAAACTTTTATTTTTATAGCCTTAGTGATAGCTGCTTCTTTTACCATAAAATGGGGGATTAAAAAAAAGTTTAGCTTTCTTGAGAATTTGGTTGGAATAAAACTAAAGGAAAAAACGGTAAACCTTATTTCTTGGGCCTTTTTTCTCTGGGTTTTCACCTTGGGTCTCTATTTGGTAAACGAACTTCATAACCCTTTACCGACACTAAACCCGCTTATCAATAAATTACTGATCATCTTTTTTGTATTTTCCTTAGTTTGGTTTATTTCTCAACTTATAATAACTCTTATTACTCAATATTTAACCCAAAGATTTGAGGTCATACCCAGTGTTTCTATCATCGAATTGTTAGTAAAAATAATTATCTTTTTTATCGGGTTTATTTTGGTTTTAGACATTTTAAAAATAAACATAACTCCTTTTATCACTTCCTTAGGTATAGCAGGCCTTGCGGTGGGATTGGCTTTAAAAGACACCCTTGAAAATCTATTTTCTGGACTTCATATCTTGATGGCCAAACAAATCAAACCTGGAGATTACATCATGTTAGATAACAATTTAGAAGGCTTTGTGGAAGATATTTCCTGGAGAAACACCATCATACGTCAACTCTCAAACAACCTTATCATCGTTCCTAACTCTAAGATATCTTCTTCAGTGATCGTTAACTACAGTCTTCCTGAACCCGAACTAAGCATTTTAGTTGGAGTAGGGGTAAGCTATGATAGTGATTTAAACAAGGTAGAAAGGGTGACGATAGAAGTTGCTAAAGAAGTACTTAACACAGTTAATGGGGGTGTCTCAGAGTTTGAACCTTTTATCCGCTATCATACCTTTGGGGATTTTAGTATCAACTTTAACGTAATCTTAAGGGTAAAGACTTATGTAGATCGATATCTGGTGGCTCATGAGTTCATAAAAAAACTACATCAAAGATACAAAGAAGAAGGAATAACAATACCCTTCCCTATAAGGACAATCTATCTCCAAAAAACCTCTTGATTTTTTAGAAAGTGGATTAATATTATCTAAAATAAAATCCTAAAAACAGGAGGTGTGGCTATGAAAGCAGGTAAGTTTCTTTTAAGTTGGTTTTTCAGTTTTTTGGTATTCACCTTTTTAGCAGTAAACACAGGTTTTACTGCTACTCCTTTAAGTAAAGAAAGGGTAAAAGAGGCTAAGACAGTTTGTGGTGTACAAGAGGTAGATGTAGAAGGTGCTAAGAAACTCATAGCTGAAGGAGCTGTTATACTTGATGTAAGGGAATATACAGAATATAAAGCCGGACATATTCCTGGGGCTATTTGGGCACCAAGAGGGCTTTTAGACTTTAAAGCCTACGAGTGGCTTCCAGACAAAGAAAAAACCTATTTAGTTTATTGTAGAACTGGAGGAAGAGGGGTAGTAGCTACTTGTGACCTTAAAAAATTGGGTTACAAAAAGGTTTATAATTTAAAAGGTGGTATCGCTGCCTGGAAGGAAGCTAAGCAACCTATAGAAACTGGAGAGCCTGAAGGTCCAGGTAAAGGGATGAAAAAAGCAACCTATATACACTAAAACTAAAATCTTTTAGCAGAAGGGGGATATCCCCCTTCTGAACAGTTTTTCAACTATAGATTTTTCAGCACCTTTTCTTCAAGATAAGCAAAAAGTTTTCCAGGTAGATAAAGGCCACAACCTAAAACCCATTTCTCATCTTTAAGAACAACGTAACCCGGTTCTAAGTCCAGGTTTATTTCTACCTTTTTATGTTTTTTTAACTCTTCTATAAGTTGAAAATCAAGGGTTACTATATTTTTGGTAGCAAAATTCCCAAACCTTTGCAAGAAAGCAGAGGTAGGCTTAAGATAAGAAGAGACTTTTCTTAGAAAAAGAAGACCTACAGTTTGGACCTCAAGAGAGGTTAAGCTTTCTAAATAAGGAGTTTTAGGAAAAAGCCAAAAGTTTGAAACTCCTTTTAATACTTCGTAGTCTTCAAAGAGAGAAGGAGAAAAACCGAACCTCTCTTCTAAATAGTCAAAAATTTCTTTTTTCTCTTCTTCATTAACTTTTTTAGGGAATTTTCTTTGCATATTATTTTTTCCTCATCGTTAAAGAATCTTGTTTTTAAAAAAATATAATATAAAATTTTGAAATCATCAAACATATTGACCAAGGGGATTTCTATGAACGCTGCAGAAAAGTATAGAGCTGCAGGGGTTGACCTGGAAAAAGCCAATCTTTTGGTAGAAATCGTTAAAAAATACTCTTCAAGTCTTCCTCAAAAAGGGGTTCTTTCGGGGATTGGAGGCTATTCTGGACTCTTTTCTTTAGACTTAAATAACTATAAAAACCCTGTTTTAGTGTCTTCTACAGATGGGGTTGGCACTAAAATCAAGCTTGCTATCAAGTTAGGAAGCCATAAAGGGATTGGGATCGACTTAGTGGCTATGTGTGTAAACGATATCATTACCTGCGGAGCTAAACCACTTTTCTTTTTGGATTATTTAGCTTTTGGGAAGTTTGAAGAAAAAATTTTTGAAGAATTGATCGCAGGGATAGTAGAGGGATGTAAGATCTCTCAATGTGCCCTTTTGGGTGGAGAAACAGCAGAAATGCCAGGAATGTATGCCCCTGGAGATTATGATTGTGCAGGTTTTGCGGTGGGAATAGTTGAAAAAGAAAAGGTTATAGATGGCTCAACCATCTCTATAGGAGATGTCTTAATAGGAATACCTTCAAGCGGGCTTCATAGCAATGGATTTTCTTTAGTAAGAAAAATTTTGGAAGAAAAACAAATAAGTTTAGATTATATTCCCGAAGAGTTAGGAAGACCTATAGGAGAGGTGGTTCTTACCCCTACCAAAATTTATGTGCCTATCATGTTAACCCTTACTAACAAAGGGTATAACATCAAAGGTTGTGCTCACATCACAGGAGGTGGTTTTATAGACAACCTTCCAAGGATTTTACCCAAAAACTGTAAGGTAATAATAGAAAAAAATACATGGGAAAAACCGGTGATTTTTCAACTTCTTCAGAAATGGGGAGAGATCTCTGAAGAAGAGATGTATCACGTGTTTAACTGCGGAATAGGATTTGTTTTGATAGTAAGTAAAGAAGAGATAGAGGAAATAACTAGTCTTATTTCTGCTTTAGGGGAAGGCTACTACATAATAGGATATGTTGACAAAAAAGAGGAAAATGAACCACAAGTTATATTGGTTTAGAGGGGTTGAGACATGTATTTTCAGGAGGTGATTGCTACTTTAAATCGTTTTTGGGGAGAAAAAGGGTGTGTAATACTCCAGCCATATGATATGGAAGTAGGGGCAGGCACCTTTCATCCTGCTACTTTTCTTAGGGCTCTTGGACCTGAACCTTTTGCCTGTGCCTATGTACAACCTTGCAGAAGACCTACAGACGGAAGGTATGGAGAAAACCCTAACAGATTACAACATTACTACCAATATCAAGTTATCATTAAACCCTCGCCTGATAACATCCAGGACCTTTACCTGGAAAGTCTTCAAGCTTTAGGTATTAATCCTAAGGAACATGACATAAGATTTGTAGAAGACGACTGGGAATCTCCCACCTTAGGAGCCTGGGGATTGGGTTGGGAGGTTTGGCTTGACGGGATGGAAATCACTCAGTTTACCTATTTTCAACAAATAGGAGGTTTTGACTGTTCTCCGGTAACGGTAGAAATTACCTATGGGCTTGAACGTATTACCATGTATCTTCAAGAGGTAGAAAACATTTTTGACATAAAATGGAATTCAAAATATACTTATAAAGACATCCACCATCGCGGAGAAGTAGAATACTCTATCTATAACTTCGACGAAGCAGATGTAAACCTTTTAAAAGAACTTTTTGACAAATACGAAGCCGAAGGCAACAGACTTTTAAGTTTAGGTCTTGCGCTTCCAGGTTATGACTTTGTGATCAAATGTTCCCATACCTTTAATCTTCTTGATGCAAGAGGAGTTCTTTCCCCTATAGAAAGAGCAAATTACATAGGTCGTGTGAGAGGTTTGGCAAAAAAAGCTGCTGAAACTTGGCTAAACAAAGGAGAAAGGGAAGATGAATAAAAATCTTCTTTGGGAAATAGGGACAGAAGAGCTTCCGGCAAGGTTTATCGAACCTGCCCTTTTAAGCTTACAAAAGGCCGCAGAAAAAAAATTAAAAGAACTTTTTTTAGATTATCAAGAAATCAAAACCGCAGGAACATTTAGGAGATTGGTCCTTTTTGTAAAGGATCTTTCAGAAAAACAACCAGACAGAGAAGAAGAAGTTTTAGGGCCTTCTATCAATGTAGGGCTTACTAAGGAAGGAACCTTTAGTCAGGCATTAATTGGGTTTGCTAAAAAGTACGGAGTAAACCCAGAACACCTTAAAACTAAAAAAACCCCTAAAGGTGAGTATTTTTACTTCAAAAGAACCATTCCTGGACAAAAAACAAAAGACCTTTTACCTTCCTTACTTTTGGCTCTATTTAAAGAAATCTATTTCCCAAAAACCATGAAATGGGGAGATTATGACGTAAGATTTGGTCGTCCCATAAGATGGATGGTTTGTCTTTTTGGGGAAGAAGTCATTCCCATTGAAATAGCAGGGGTGCAAGCAACAAACCAAACCTTAGGTCATCGTTTTTTAAGCCCATCTCCCATCGTGCTTAACAAAGCAGATTGGGAAGAATATGAAAAACAACTTGAAAATAACTCTGTTATAGTTTCTCCTGAAAAAAGATTAACTTTTACTAAAAAAAGCATCTTTGAGGTTTCTCAACCCTATGGTGTGCCTGAAATAGATGAAGACCTCTTAAAAGAAAACGCCAACTTATTAGAATATCCCTTTCCCATAGTAGGCAGTTTTCCAGAAAGTTTTTTAACCCTCCCAGAACCTCTAATCACAACTGCTTTAAAAGAACATCAGAGATATTTCTGTATTAGAACCCTTGAGGGAAAACTTCTTAACTATTTCATCGCCGTGAATAACAACCGTCCTAAAGATTGGGGGGTAGTAAAAAAAGGACATGAAAGGGTTACTAAGGCCAGGCTTGAAGATGCCAAATTTTATTTTGAAAAAGACCTTAGTCAACCCCTTTCCTACTTTTTAGAAAAAATTAAAGGTATAGTTTATCATATCAAATGCGGAACCCTATGGGAAAAAACTCAACGGTTAATAGATCTGGGTAAATATTTAGCGTTAAAATTAGATTATCCATACCTTCTCTCTAAGATAGAGAAAACCTGCCTTTACGCTAAAATAGATACAGCCTCAGAGGTAGTAAGTGAATTTCCTTCGTTACAAGGAGTTATAGGGAAGATTTTGCTTGAGCATAAAGAAGAAAAGGATATTGCAGAGGCAGTTTTCGAACAGTATCTCCCCTCCCCCAAAGATGAAACCCTCCCTCAGTCTTTTGAAGGAATAATTCTTTCATTAGCTGATAAAATAGACCATCTTTGCGCCCTTTTTGGGGTTAACGAAAAACCCTCTGGAGAAAAAGATCCTTATGGGCTTAGAAGAGCAGGTTATGGCATAGTAAAACTGCTTATAGGAAAAGAAAAATTCTTAGACCTGGGAGAAGCTATAGAGTTTTCTCTTAGCTTGTTAGAAAAACAAGGGTTTCTGAAAAATCCTGAGGCTTTAGAGGAAGTTACAGAATTTATCAAAAAACGCTTAGAGGGAGAGTTTTTAAACTTGGGTTTTAGCAAAAACGTGATAGGGGTTGTGCTTCAGTTACCTCTAAATCCTTATGACCAATACCTAAGACTAAAAGCCCTTTCAGATTTTCAGGAAAAGAAAGATTTTGTTGACCTTATTACTGGATTTAAACGGGTAGCCCAGTTGTTAAAAACCGTAGACAAACAAACTCTTTTAGAAGAAGTTGAAGAAAACCTTATCGTATTAGAAGAAGAAAAAGAGCTTTATCAACAGGCTTTAAATCTAAGACCAGTTTTACTTGGCCTGATAGAAAAAAAGGATTATCTTTCTTATTTAGAACATTTGGTAAGTCTTAAAGAACCGATAGACAGGTTTTTTGATAAGGTGTTTGTGATGGTAGAAGATGAGGATTTAAGAAACAACCGTTTAAAAATCTTACAAAGGGTGGCTGAACTTTTTGAAAGGTTTGGTGACTTCACGGCCTTTATTTAAAGGTGGGTTATGAAAAGGGTGATCATAGGAACAGCCGGTCATATAGATCACGGAAAAACCACCTTAGTTAAAGTTCTTACCGGAATTGATACAGACAGACTAAAAGAAGAAAAAGAACGAGGCATTACCATAGACATAGGGTTTGCCCATTTAGTTTTACCTTCAGGCACCCTTGCAGGAATAGTAGATGTTCCTGGTCATGAAAGGTTTATTCGAAACATGGTAGCTGGAGCCTCAGGTATAGACCTTGTTATCCTTGTAGTGGCTGCTGACGAAGGAGTTATGCCTCAAACCAGAGAGCACATAGAAATTTGCGAACTTTTAGGGATTAAAGACGGAATAGTGGTTTTAACCAAAGTAGATTTGGTAGAAAAAGACTGGTTAGACCTAATAAAAGAGGATTTAAAGGAATTTTTAAAAAACACCTTTTTAAAAGAGGCACCTATCTTAGAATTTTCAGCAGTTACAGGACAAGGTAAAGAAGCAATAATTAAAGCACTAGATGAAAAGGCTTTAAAGGTCTCTGCCAAGGTAGAAGACCAACCTTTTAGGCTCCCGGTAGACGGGGTGTTTACCGTAAAAGGGTTTGGAACGGTAGCTCGTGGGACAGCCATTTCAGGTAAGGTTTATCTTAACCAAAACTTGGTAGTTTATCCAAAAAATCTTACTACAAAAGTAAGAAACATTCAAGTTCACGGAAAAAACGTGGAAGTAGCTTATGCAGGGATGAGAACTGCACTTAACTTGCAAGGTATAGAAAAAGAAGACATAGAAAGAGGAGACGTGCTTGCAGAACCTGAAGTCTTAAAACCTTCTCAGTGGATAGATGTAAAACTTGTGTCCTTAAAAAGCATAAAACCTCCGATCAAAAACTTTGAAAACCTTCTTTTTTATATCGGAACCAAAGAAACCGTAGCCAAGGTTTTCCTTTTAGGAAAAAACCAGTTAAACCCAGGGGAAGAAGACGTAGCTCAATTGTTTGTGCAAGTTCCAATAGTTGCCTGGAGGGGAGACAGATTTATCTTAAGACGAGCCTCTACTAACCAGACAGTAGGCGGAGGGGAGGTTTTAAACCCTGTAGCTTATAGAAGAAAAAGAACTAAACCCTGGGAAAGAAAAGAAGTCGAATACTTAGCTCAGGCTTCGGAAAAAGAGCTTATCCAGTTTTGGATAGAAAAAAAAGGATTTTTAGGTATCTCTAAAAAAGACCTACAGATTACCGTTTCTCTCTTTGGAGAAAGGTTTGAAAAACTCTTAAAAGACTTAAGTAACAACTTGATTGAAATCAAAGACGGAGAAAAGGTCTTTTATTTTAGTAAAAAAGCAGAAGAAGACCTAAAAGCAGAGATTATCACTGGTTTAAAAAATTTTCACATGAACAATCCCTTTAGCCCTGGACTTACTAAGGAACTACTAAAAACAAGAATTTCTTCCTTTGTTTCAGAAGGATTTTATCAGTACGTCCTTGAAAGTTTGATACAACAAGGGATCTTAGGAAAAAATAAAGAGATAATCTTTCTAACCGAGTTTAAACATCTAAACTCTGAAGAAAAAGAAAAGTTAAAAAAAGAGCTCGAAGAAAAGTTTCTTTCAGAGGGATATACCCCACGGGATTTTGAAACCATCCTTCTTGATTTTAAAGAAAACTATAAAGCCGCTAAAGAGCTGGCACAGGCCTTATTAAAAGAAGGCGTTTTGGTAAAACTTACTGACAAACTAGTCTTTCACGCTAAAATTTTAGAAGAATGGGAAAATTTAGTAAGGACTGCCTTTCAAAAGAAAAAGGAATTAGAGCTAGCAGATTTTAAAAACCTTACTCCAACCCAGGTGAGTAGAAAATTTTTAATTCCTCTGGTAGAATATTTAGATAAAAAAAAGGTTACCCTTAGAGTAGGGGACAAAAGGATATTAAGAAAAACTTAATGGATGTTAAAGCTGAAATAATTAAAAACCTTCTATACCTTAAAGAAATAGGCTTAACCAGTATTCCAGCTTCTGAGGCTATCAAAAGACTTCTCCAACGCGAAATCTCTTTAGAAGAAGATTCCCTCTCAGCTCTAAAAGACAAAATTATTCACTGTAAAAAATGTTCCCTTCATAGGGTTAGAAAAGCAGTGGTTTGGGGTGAAGGTCCTACCGAACCTGAAGGATTGATGATAATTTCAGAATATCCTGACCGAGACGAAGATTTTTATGGGAAACCTTTCGTAAAAGAAGTAGGTAACCTGCTTGACCGCATGCTTAATGCTATCAATCTAAAAAGAGAATTGTTTTTTATTACCCATACAGTTAAATGTAAAACTCCGGGTGGGAGGCCACCTGAGCCCGAAGAGATAGAAGCCTGTAGACCATATCTTTTAAAACAAATCAAATATTTAAGACCTAAGCTGATTTTAGCGTTAGGATTTACTCCTCCTAAGGTGCTTTTAGAAGGAAAGAGCCTAACCTTGGTTAGAGGGAAGGTGTTTACCCTTAAGGAAACCTCTCTCTTTTTTACCTATCATCCAGCTTATATTTTAAAAAATCCTGGAATAAAAAGGGTAGTATGGGAAGATTTACAAAAATTTAGGAAGCTTTATGAAGAGATATTTTTATCTAATTAGTTTAGTACTTGTTTGTTTTTGGGTCTCTTATTTAAAGGGTGCAGAGCCAAGAAAGGTTTTTCATGTAAAAATCGATGCTCCTATCACTCCTGTTATAGCTAATTTCATAAGCTATGGGATAGATCTTGCCAATAAAGAAAAGGCTGAAGCTTTTGTCATAGAGCTTGATACCCCTGGTGGGCTTGTTGAGTCTACTAGGGAAATAGTAAAGGACATCTTACAAAGTAAGGTCCCTGTTATAGTTTATGTAAGTCCCTCTGGGGCAAGAGCTGCCTCTGCCGGTACCTTTATTCTCCTTTCCTCACATTTAGCGGCGATGGCTCCTGGTACTCACGTAGGAGCTGCTCATCCAGTAGAACTTACAGGCAAAGCTGATAAAGAGGTAATGAACAAGATAATAAACGACTTGGTAGCCTGGGCTAAAAACCTTGCTCAAATGCGTAACCGCAACGAGACCTTTGCAGAAGAAGCCGTAAGAAAAAGTAAAAGCATTACTGAGACCGAGGCACTACAAACTGGAGTAATAGAAATCATAGCCAAAGATTTAAACGACCTTTTAGATAAGGCCCACGGAAGGCAGGTTTTCTTAGGAGAAGAAAAACGGGTTTTAAACCTTAAAAACGTCCGGATAGAAAAAATACCTGAAGACCTAAAGACAAAAGTGCTAAAAATTTTAACCAATCCGAATTTAGTATATTTCTTACTTATGTTAGGGTTAGCTGGCCTCTATTTTGAGTTATCTCACCCTGGAAGCATATTCCCTGGTGTATTAGGGGCTGTATGTCTTATATTGGCCCTGGTAGGGTTAAGTGTTATTCCTGTTAACTATGCAGGGCTGGTCTTTATTTTATTAGCCGGTGTGCTTTTCTTCTTAGAACTTCAGGTAACCTCACATGGGCTTTTAACCTTAGCCGGAGTAATCTGTCTTTTCTTAGGTTCTATCATGCTTTTTGGTAAGAACCCGCCTGCTTTAAGGGTTTCAACCCCTGTTTTATATTCTTTGGTGCTTATCTTTTCTTCGTTATTAGCAGGTATCACCTATATCGCCCTTAAAACCATACGGAAAAAACCGGTTTCAGGAAAAGAAGGTATGGTAGGAAAAGTGGGGAAGGTCTTAAAAGAAATAGGACCTGAAGGTGGAAAGATATTCATCGAGGGAGAAATCTGGCAGGCTTATGCAGATGAAACCATTCCGGAAGGAGAAAAGGTAGTAGTGGTAGAAAAAGATGGTCTGATCTTAAAAGTAAGGAGAAAAGATCGATGAAAAACCTCTTAAACATAGGAATAAGCTTATTAATTCTTATAGTTTCTCCTGTGATCGTTTATGGGGAAATAGCTTGCGACCCTAAGGTTTTATACCAGGCAGACGAAAAGTTTTTTGTCAGTCTCCCGGGATATCAAACTACCCAGATAAAAGAAACTAACCTCAATTTTTTTGGAAAGATCCATAATAAAGAAAGAACCTACAAAAACGCAAGCGCCAAGGTTAGGGTCAGGATATTTTGGGGAGAAAATTTAATTCCTAACTGGCAAGATTTTATTTTAAATCTTTTAGAAATTTCTAAAAATGAGCTGAAAGACGGAGAAATCGATGGAATAAAGGTTAAATTTTACGAAAACGGAGAAAAAAAGGTAATAGTTGTGCCCATTTTAGAGGAAATTTCTCAAGGATTTTTAATTTTATTTAGCTCTAAGGACCTAAGCTTAGAAGCCCTCAAAAATTTCGTCTCGCAGTTTCCGATAAAAACCCTCTGTTCTACCCCCGAGCTTTCCAAATGAGTTCTTTCATCTCTCTTACTGCCTCTTTCATGCCTACCATGATAGCCCGAGAAACGATACTATGTCCGATACTAAACTCTTCTATCTCAGGAATAGCAGCCACAGGCCCTATGTTTTCATAACTTAAACCATGTCCTGCATGTACGATAAAACCAAGTTCTTTGGCTAACCGAGCTGCGGTTTCTATTTTACCAAACTCTTCTTCTCTTTTTAACTCATCCTCTGCTTCAGCATACATCCCTGTATGTATTTCGATGATCTGAGCCCCGGTTTTTTTAGCAAGCTTTATGGCTTCCTCATCTGGGTTTAAGAAAAGGCTTACCTTAATACCTGCCTTGTTTAGCTCCTTTACTGCCTTTTTTACCTTTTCTACATTTCCGGTTAAATCCATTCCGCCTTCGGTGGTGATTTCTTCTGTCCTTTCTGGAACTAAGGTTACCTGGTAAGGTTTAATCTCTTTAGCAAACTTAATCAATTTCTCATCTATGGCCATCTCTAAAATCAGTTTGGTTTTAATCACCTCTTTTATCAACCTTACATCCCTTTCTTTTATATGTCTTCTATCTAATCTTAAATGCACAACGATTCCGTCAGCTCCTCCTAACTCTGCCAGCACGGCTGCATGCACAGGGTCAGGATAAGGGGCTTTTCTTGCCTCCCTGACTGTGGCCACATGATCCACGTTTACCGCAAGTTTGGCTGGCATATACTCCCTCCTTTTTAAAAAGTTTAAAACCTCTTCTTTACCTTCAGAAAATCCTACTTTTTCAAACAATTGTATCTCTTTTTTTAACATAAGCCAAGGAGAAAAAATTCCCTTTTCGTGGTCATAGTCAAGGAGATGAACCAACCCATGAATGGCTAAACTTAAAAGATAGTTTTTAAAGTTTAATCCATAAAATTCTGCCTCCTCCTTAGCCTTTTCTACCGAAATAATAATCTCCCCCAAAAGGTTGCTTGGAAAACCCTGTTTACCAAAAAAAGAAAAAGAAAGCACATTAGTAGGATAGTCCCTTCCTAAGTATTTAAGGTTTAACTCCCAAATGGTAGAATTATCAACCAGGGTTAAAGAAACTTCTTTTTTATAAAGCTTTAGTTCTTTTAAAGCTTGATTTAACCTTGAAGTTATTTTCTTTTCTAAATTTTTTGAGACAAAGTTCTTGCATGAGGTAAAAACAAAAACAGGCATTACTTTTCTACCACCTTTTTAGCAAAGATTAAATATCCAGTATGAGCAACCATCCTATCTTCTGGTCTTAACCTTTCAGGATTGGGTTTGTATTGCCTAAGTAGGATTTCAGAAACCTCTATGTCTAAGAAAGGTAAACGCTGTAACTCTAAAAGGCATCGAGAAACTTGATTAGCCGTAGGGACAAGAATTCCTAAAAAATGACCTCCTTTCAAGGACTCCCAAGCTGCTGGGATCAACGTCCAGGGTTCCTTTAAGTCTAAAAAAACCGCATCTACTTCTTTTTCTTCAAAAGCCTCAGTTATTTCTACGTTCTTAAAAATTACTCTATCTAAAAGATTAAGCCTTTCAAGGTTTTTTATAGCAATCTTCTGAAATTTTGGCTCCTTCTCGTAAGAAATAACCCTTCCCTCTTGACCAACCATAAAAGCAAGGGCTGTAGTTAAAGCCCCAGAACCTCCACCACATTCTAAAACCAAACTTCCTGGCCCTACGTTAAGTTTAAGTAAAATATACCCTATATCCTTAGGATAAACTATTTGAGTAGCCCTTTCAACCTTCATCAAAAAGTCATAAAGAGAAGGTTTTAACACATAAAATTTTTCGCCCTTTTTTCCATAAACTATTTCTCCGTAGTTTTTTCCGATCAAATCTTTTAGGTCTAAAAAATCTTTATGTGTGTGAAAAGAGGTATCTTTCACCTCAACTAAATACTTTTTTTCATCTGAGGTTAAAATAAGAACGTAGTCTCCTTCTGCGATCTTCATAAAACTCCCTTTTAATAAAAAAATAACAGGCTAACGGCTAAAAAAACTTTTATAAGCCCGATAGCACATAAAAAGATCTGCTTTATGAGCCACCTCGAAGGGAGAATGCATAGAAAGTAAAGGTGGTCCTGCATCCACCACATCCATCCCATAAGAAGCAAAATACTTAGCTACCGTACCTCCTCCTCCTTCATCTACCTTTCCCATAGAAACTACTTGATAAACCACTCCATCTTCATCCCAACTCTTTAAAAGTTCTGCCAAAAACTCGGCATGAGCTTCGTTAGCCATATACTTTCCGCCATGTCCTGTATACCTGTTTACCGCTATACCAAATCCCATCTTAGCATCATTTAGTTTATCATGTACCTCGACATAATTAGGGTCTATACCCGCGGTCACGTCTGCAGAAATAGCCTTGGTGTTAGCCATAACCTCAAAAAATACATCAGGAGTAGGAGATAACCCCTGTTTCTTGATAAGCTCATACACAAACCTTTCAAAAACCCTGCTTTTAGCAGAAGTATTTCCTTCTGAACCTATTTCTTCTCTATCCATGAAAAGTAAAACATTCGTATATTCAGGCTGTTCTACCTCTAAAAAGGCCTTAAGAGAGGTAAATGCACAGATACGATCGTCTTGGCCATAACCTCCTATAAACGCCTTGTCTATCCCCACCTCTCTTGCCCTACCAGCAGGAACGATATAAAGTTCTGCCGAAACAAAGTCTTCCTCCCTTATGCCATAGGTTTGATATAAAAGCTTTAAACAGTTAAGTTTAACCCTTTCTTTGATTTCCTTTTCTTCCTCAAGCTTCTCCAAGGGAATGCCTCCAAAAAGAACGTTGAGCTTTTCCCCTACGATAGCCTCGGAAAGTTTTTTTTCTGTCTGAACTTTTCTTGAAAGATGGGGAAGAAGATCACAAATGGTAAAAACTGGGTCATCTTCCTTCTCTCCTAACACTATCTTAACCAAACTACCGTCTTTTTTAGCCACAACCCCATGTAAACTTAAAGGTTGAGCTACCCAGTGGTATTTTTTGATACCTCCATAATAATGAGTTTTTAAAAAAGCCATTTCTGTGTCCTCAAAAAGAGGATGTAACTTAAGGTCAAGCCTGGGGGTGTCTATATGGCTGACAACTATCTTTAAACCCTCAGTTATTTTTTTCTTACCAAAATTCCAGGCAAAAAGAAGCTTATTTTTGTAGACTACCCATCCCTTTTTGGATTCTTTATCAAAAAAGCCCTTTTTTTCCAAAAGAGTTAAAGCCCTTTCTATGGTTTCTCTTTCAGTCTTAGCCTGAGAAAGAAACTCTATATACTCCTTACTTAGATCCTCAACCTGTTTTTTTTCTTCCTCCTTTAAAACATCAAACACATGTTTGGGTTTCCAGACTAAACCCTCTAAAAACTCAGAATTTTTTTTAGAACTACCTTTTTTCCTCGCCATAAGCCTTCCCCTTTTTTCTGAGAATATGATTTTAGTTTAAACTTTTTGAGGGTTTTGTCAATTTTTTTACCACTGCTTGAGCTACGGCCTTTACCACCCTTTTATCAAACATGCTGGGTATTATATAATCTTCCTTTAATTCCTCTTTCTTTATGACATAAGCAATAGCTTTTGCTGCCTCTATAAAAACCTCTTCATCCACCTTTTTAGCCTTAGCCTCAAGTAATCCCTTAAAAAGCCCAGGGAAGGCTAAAGCGTTGTTGATCTGATTAGGATAGTCTGAACGTCCGGTAGCCAACACCCTGACCAAAGGTAACGCAATTTCAGGAGAAATCTCAGGGTCAGGATTGGCTAAAGCAAAAACTACTCTATCCTGAGCCATAGCCTTTAAGTCTTCAGGTTTAAGAATGTTTGGAGCTGAAAGACCAATAAAAATATCCGCCCCTGCTAACACCTCTGAAAGTGTACCTTTTAACCTTTCCGGGTTAGTAAGGGAAGCAATTTCTTCTTTATAAGGATTCATTCTTTCTTTTCTTCCCTGATAAATAGCCCCATATGAATCGCATAAAATAAGATTTTTGACCCCATATCTTAAAAGTAGCCTTGCCGTTCCGATGGCAGAGGCCCCAGCACCTGAAATTACTATCTTCATATCCCTTAAACTTTTTCCTAACAACCTTTCTACATTAATAAGACCTGCTAAAACCACGATAGCTGTGCCATGCTGGTCGTCGTGAACCACAGGCACCTCAAGCTCTTGCCACAATCTCTTTTCTATTTCAAAACATCTTGGGGCAGAAATATCTTCCAAGTTTATTCCACCAAACACCAAAGAAACCTGTTTTACCACCTCAACAAATTCATCTACATCTTGGGTAGACACAGCTAAAGGGAAGGCATCTAATCCTGCAAATTCTTTAAAAAGCATACATTTACCTTCCATAACTGGTAAAGAAGCAAGAGGCCCTATATTACCCAACCCTAAAACCGCTGATCCGTCGGTAATAACCGCAATGGTATGACCTTTGATAGTATATCTATAAATCTCTTCTGGATGATCTTTCAGATGTAAACAAACCTTGGCCACTCCTGGGGTATAAACTTCAGCCAAGGTATTCTGGTCTTTTATCTGAACCCTATTAACTATCTCTATTTTTCCTCCTTCATGCAACTCAAAGGTTTTATCTATAACCTTTAGCACTTTTATATCTTTTAGCTCTTTAAGCGCCTTGATGATTTGCTGACGTTGTCTTTCCTCAAAACAGATTATCTCTATCTCTCTTATTACCTTATCCTTAGAAACTCTAAGTAAACTTGAACTTCCTATCTCGCATCCATATCTATTCAAACGTCCTACTATTTCTCCAAACTTTCCTAGCAAGTTAGGCATTTCAAGTTTTACCCTAAAAGAAAAACCTGAAAAACAAACCCTATCCAAATTTTTGGTCATTTTTTTCATAAGAACTCCCTTCTAAGAGATTAAACAGAATTCTTTTGATAGGCTTTAAACGGTTTAAGGTCAAGGACAGGGGTTCCATCAAACATATCGATTCCTTTTACCTTGACCTTATTGCCTGAAACTTCTAACACCTCTAAAACCGAAAGACCTATAGGATTAGGTCTTATAGGAGAACAGGTGCTAAAAACCCCTTTTAATTCTTGACTGTGTGGAGGCTTTTGTAAAAGTTTTTCAGGGGTAAAGGGAGGTGACTTATGAAATACAAAAAGTACTACTATCTTATCTCCTTTTTTAAAGTCCCTTAATCCCTCTTGGTATTCAGGTTTTATCTCTAAATAACCTTCTATTTCTGAAATAGACCAATGACGAGGTATCTCTTTAGCTTCAGTTCTTACATAGCCTATAGGATGAAATATATACTCTTCCATTTTTTCTCCTAAGAATAAATAAAATGTAACAGAGGGGACACCCCCTGTTACTCACAACATCGTTTACCAATTTAATATACCAGAAAATAACCTACTGAGAAGTGGAATTTCTAGGCATACCTTTCTTGAGGGTCTCTTTTTGCTGCTGTTTTAAAGCTTTATGCTCCCTAATCCTTGATTTTTCACGAGCTCTTTCCCTAACCTGTTTTCCAAAACCTTTTTTAGCTTCCTCTCCTTTAAGTTGTTTGGTAGCATTGCTAACCTCTTTTCCTATCCCAGCCCCCTGATAAGGCTTAGGACCAGCAGGCCCTCCTTTAGGACCCTGAGCATATCCTAAAGAAACCCCTAACAAAGAAACTCCTACCAATAAGGCTATTAGCTTTCTCATCTCCCCACCTCCTATAACTTGTCTTTTTATTTTATTATATCAAAAAGCATACCTAAAAGTTATTTGCCTCTTAACCCTAAAAGACCTAAGATTTTAAAAATTCAACCTCAAAACCTGAAGGAACATTTTTCAAACTTTGCATTTTTTGCAAATAGTCCTAAACTTTAATAATTTTTAACCAAAAAATAAAGCTTTTTCCTTACTGGTAACACCCTTAACTCGCTAAACTCTTTCTCGTTAAAACCTAAAGAGTCAAACCTTTTTTTAGAAATCAGAATCCATCTATCTTTAAGTTTTGAGACCACATCTGAATTGCAATTTTTAAGATATATAAAATCTAAAGCCTGATATCTATATTTTCCGTAGTAAATCAAATGATGAGGAGTTTCCTCGCAAAGATATATCACCTCATTTTTTCCTACGGTTAAAATAAGGTTTTTGGCTGCTTTTCTAAAATAATCAAACTTTTCCTTATGGTAAGAATAATAAAAGGCAGCATAGGCCTGTTTTATAAAAAACACACAAAAAACTAAAAACCAAAAAACGCCTTTATACGTAACTTCTTTACGAAATCGAAATCCAAAAAATATGCCTCCAGACATCAATAAAATGGTAGTTAAAAAAGCTTCCCAATAATAAAAACCTTTAAACATAAGATACGCTAAAAAAGAAAGGCTAAGAAAAACGCAGAACCAAGGTAAAAAGCGGATACAAATCTTACCTATCTTAGAAATCATCCTTTGTTTTTCTAAAATCAAGTATAAAAAAACCGTAGAAGAAACAAAAACCAAACCCCCTACTCCAGGAAGCATATATCTTAGCCTTGCACCTAAGCAAAAAAGATGAAACAAATATGAAAAAACAAACAGAAAAAGAGAGAAAAGGACCAACTTAAAAAAATTAGGATGCTTATCAAGAAAACTTTTAAAAGACTCTTTTTCTTTTAAAACAAGAAAGGAAAAGAGCCAAGGGGCATATCCTATAAGAAAATCAAGGGTAAAGGCCTCAAAATGTTGAGTTAAAGAAACCTCTGCCCCAGATACTGCTCCCTGATATTCTCCTAACCAGGCCTTAAAAAGGGTTATATCAAAACCCAAACTAACTAAAAGCCATGTTATAAAAATTCCCAAGGTAATCCCTATACCTAAAAAATGGGGAATAGAAAAAAGTTCTTTAACTCTTTTAAAGTAAAGTAGATAAGGTATCCAGGCTAAATAAAAGAAAAGCAGAGCATGGAAAGTTTTGGTGAGCACAGCAAGTCCCATAAAAATGCCCCATAAAACAAATCCAACCATTATTCGTTTTTCTATCTCATAAAAATAAAACCAGGAAAAAAGGCTTGTTGAGACTAAAAAGGTGTAAAAACCGTCTATCTCGGCCCTTATAGCTTTATCTATGACCTCTGGTGTGGTTAAAAAAATCAGACCTGGAAGCCCCAAAACAACCCAAGAAATGTTTTTTTGTTCGACAATCTCTTCTTTTTTTAAAATTTTTATCCATATCCAGGTAAAAACCAAAGAAGTAAAAATTAAACTCACAGCAGAACTGGTTCTGGCTGTCCATTCTGAGAAGTCTTTAAAAAGATAAAACCAAAGAGCAAGAAACCAGTTATAGCCTGGTGGTTTTAGGAAATAAAAGGTGTCGAAAAGCTTAGGAAATAAAAATTCCTTAGTTTCAAGCATCTGTAAAGCAATTAAAACCCTCCTACCTTCTTCTCCCTGAAACTCCTTTTCTCCTATAAAAGGAAAATAAAGAGCCCCTCCAAAAGCAATTAAAAACAAAACTATTTTAATAAAAAAGGCTTTATTTTTCATAAAAACCTCTTAAACTTATAAAAATACTACCTTTTTGCTTTAACTACAACCTGTAGTAGAGGCTTTTTATGAAAAAACAAAGGTTGATTTTAGTTTTGTTGGTTTTAGCTCTTTTACTGATTTTTTGGAATTTAGGAGAGAGACCTTTTTTTGGGGTAGAGGGAAGATGGGCTGAAGCAGCAAGAGAAATGGTGCTTAGAGATTCCTGGTTTGTTCCAACCATCAACTTTGAACCTCATGTAACCAAACCCCTCATCCCTTTTTGGCTCATAAAAATTTCTGGGATGATTTTTCAAGGTTTTAATGAGTTTACGGTAAGACTACCAGGGGCTTTGATCGCTTTAGCAAGTTTGGTTGTTTTCTATATAGGTGTAACCCCTCTTTTTTCTTATCCTTGGAACCTTATAGCCTCTGGCCTTTTACTTACCTCAGTAGGTTTTTTAGAGTTTTCTCGTTTAGCTCAGTCTGAAATCTATCAACTTTTTGGCATCATCACAGCCCTTGCCTTTTATATTCATTTTAGGGATAAAAAGAGCTTTTTAGGATACTTAGGATTTTTTGGTGGTATGGTGATAGGAGGGTTGTCAAAGGGGATAACCTCTTTTGCGGTGTTATTGACCTTGCCTTTGATAGATGCCATCCTCGAAAAAAGATTCTATCATGTAAACTGGAAATCTATCTTAGCAGGAACCATAGCGTTAGGACTTTATTTTTTACCTTATTACTTAACAGCTCAAGAACTGAAAAGTCAAATCCCCTTTTATCTATGGATAAGAGAAAACTTACAACAGGCAGTAAACCCTTATGACAACCTTAGACCCTTTTACATCTATTTCTTATATTGGCCTATATGGGTAGCACCCTGGTCACTTTTTCTTTTTGCTGCTCTCGTGAAGTTTATCAAAAAATTTAAAAAATTATCAAAGGAAGAAAGGCTTTTCTTTTTAACCTCTATTTTCATTTTTCTGATTTTTACCATAGCCAAAGCCAGAAGAGGTTATTATCTTCTCCCAATTCTACCTTTTTCTATAATTTTTATTACCTACTATTTAAAAACTCATGCTGACTGGTTTTTGTTAAAAATCTATCGATTAGTTGGACATTGTTTAGTGTTTTTACCTTTGATATTTCTTTTAATTTTACCCTTTTTAAAGTTATCCCTTTCTTATACCTTGGGGTTAAGCCTGATATTAGGCTTTTTGTTCCAAGTTGTAGTATTCTTTCTTTTTAAAAAAGAACCTGTTTTCAAAACCATCCTACACTTTGCGATAGTTGAGTGGTTAGTCTTTACCGTAATTATACCCTGTTATGCTAAAAGTTCAGAAAAAGAGGCAGGTTTGTTTGTAAACTATTTACTTTCTAAAAATCCAAAAGCAACCCTATGTCAGGTTAACAACCCTGTAGCTAACGTCTATTTTTATGCCCGTATCCCAAAGAAGGTAGAAGCTTTTACCTCTTCTCAAACCTGTGACGTTATAATTATAAGAAAAGCACTCCCTAAAGAAATAGAAAACCTATCTTTTAAAGGATACAAAATTATAACTTTTAAGGCTCAAAAAGACCCCTCAAAAACTTACTTTATTTTCTATCGAGATTTTAAATGATCCTCTACCAGCTTTCTTGCTTCTTTGTAGTCTTTTATCCAAAAAAGTTTAGAATAAAGCCTTTTGCAGTCCTCAAAATCTAAACGTTCTACCAATTTTATAGCACGAAGTTCTTCCTTAAAATGAGGAAAGGGATTTTCTTCGTGGGGAAGAAACTCTTCCTTGGGTATGATTTTTATGTAAACCAGAGACCTTGCAGCAAGAAGATTTTCTGTTTTTGGGTTTTCTTTGCGGTTAAAGATGTATCTTAAGGTCAAAAGTTCTCCAGGAGGAAAGACGTAGGGTTTACCAACAAGAGATTTTAAAACCTTCTGTAGTAAAAAAAACTGAGAGACTTTACCCAAACTTAACGTATTTAATTGCAAAAGTTTTTTAAAATAAAGGTGTATAGTTCCAGCTTCTACATATACCTTTTTTAATCCCTGTTTTAAACTTAACAGCACTTTTAAAATCGCCTCAACCCTCAGTTGATCTCTTAGTCTAAACCTTTCAGCATCTGCCTTAGAAAAATCCTTTACACTATCAACGATTTTTTCGAAATCACCGGTTAAAGAAACTTCATAAAACCTGAGAAGTTTTCCTATGGCATTTTTTTCTGTCTCTGCTATCCTCTCTAAGAGAACCTCGTCTATTGACTGGTGAGAGACAATCCCTTCCGCCCTTTGTTGTAAAATCTTGACTCCCTCTAAATAAGGCTCTATCTGAAAAATTTTCTTTCCCTGTTGATGAAAATTTTTGAGCAGTTTAAGGGTCTGTTTTTCAAACTCTGGGAACCAAAACTCTTCGTTTAAAACATAATCCTCTTCAGAAATTTTACCTTCAAGAACTAACCTAAAATTTTCATTAGGTGGCTCTTCAAGGATAATAATATCAGCCCTTTCCATAAAGTTTTTAGCAAAAGGAAGAACCTCTATCCTATGGGTTGAAAAACCGACTATGATTTCTATTTTTTGAGAAGAATTCATCTGAAAAGGATTTACTCTACCACCTTAACAATACGCCTCCAAAGGTGAAACCTCCTCCAAAGGCAACAAGTAAGACTAAATCTCCTTCCTTAAGTACACCTTCCTTTTCTGCTTCGTAGAGGGCTATAGGAATGCTGGCTGCTGAAGTATTTCCATATTTATCGATATTTACGAAGACCTTTTCTTTAGGAAGGTTTAGCCTATCTCTCAGGTATTCTATAATTCTTAAGTTTGCCTGATGAGGCACCAAAAGGTCTAAGTCTTCCTTAGAAAAACCGTTTCTTTCAAGTAACTCTAACGCTATTTTTTCCATTACTCTGGTAGCAAACTTAAATACCTCTCTTCCTTGCATTTTGATGTAATACTCTTCTCTTGGTAGTCTATCATCAAAAGGAGGGAAAGCACTTCCCCCTCCTTTTAAGGTAAGTAAAGGCCACTTGCTACCGTCTGCCCCAAGGATAAAATCGATAATTCCTTTTTGGGAAGGTTTAGTACTTTTTCCTACCACAGCAGCACCTGCTCCGTCTCCGAAAAGCACACAAATGCTCCTATCTTGCCAGTTGGTTTTTCGAGAAAGGGCTTCAGCCCCTACTACCAAAATTTTCCATTCAGGGTTTGCCTTTATAAACTGGTCAGCGATACTTAAAGCATAAACAAAACCGGAACAGGTAGCAGAAAGATCAAAGGCCCCAGCTCTTGAAGCCCCTAACCCTTCTTGAACCAGCACAGCAAGAGAAGGAATGAGATAGTCTGGGGTTACGGTTGCGCAAATGATAAGGTTTAAATCCTCTGGAGAAATCCCTGCTCTTTCTAACGCTTCTTTAGAAGCTTTGATAGCATATTGACTGATGTTTTCTCCATCTTCTAAGATATGTCTTTCTTTTATTCCTGTTCTTTCTGTAATCCAGGCATCTGAGGTTTCAACTATCTTTTCGAGGTCGTGATTGGTAAGCACCTTAGGAGGAACTGCCATTCCCATACCTAAAATCGTCGACCTAACAGTGTTTAAGCACACTCCTTTTCCTCCTCGATCAAGTTTTCTTTAATGGCGCTCTCCAATTTTTCAACCAGATTGATCTTGATGGTATTTACCGCTACCCTGATAGCATTTTTGATAGCCAAGGCATCGGACCTCCCATGAGCGATGATTACGTTGCCTTTCACCCCTAAAAGGGGGGCCCCTCCATATTCTCTCCAGTCAGCCTTTTTCTTAAATCCATCGATAGCCTTTTTAGCCATAAAAAGACCTAAACTAGAAACCACCGACTTTTTTACCTCGTTTTTTAACATCTCTAAGATAACCTCAGCCAACCCCTCCGAAAGCTTAAGACAAATATTCCCTATAAAACCATCACATACTACCACATCTACTTCTCCACGATAGATATCTCTACTTTCTATATTACCTACATAATTAAGGTTAGAATTTTTAAAGAGTTGATGTGCCTTTTTGACCAAAAGGTTGCCTTTCCCTGACTCTTCTCCGATAGATAAAAGGGCTATCTTTGGATTAAGTCTCCCCCAGACCTTTTCTAAAAAGACCTTTCCCATGATGCCAAACTGAAAAAGGTCTACGGGCTTTGAATCTACATTAGCCCCTACATCTATCAACACAAAAGGCTCTTTAACCGTAGGAAGAAGGGTAGCGATAGCCGGACGTCTCACCCCTTCTATCCTTCCTAAGATAAAAATACTCCCTGCAGCTACAGCCCCTGAATTTCCAGCAGAAACAAAAGCACCAGCCTCTTTGGATTTTAAAAGTTCTATCCCCTTAAAGATAGAAGCCTCTCGTTTCTTTCTTAGAGCATCTCCTGGACTTTCATCCATTTCTACCACTTCTTCAGCAAAAACCACAGAAACCCTTGGCTTTCCTACATAGGTTTTTAAAACCTCTTCCCTCCCTACTAAGATAAGCTCTAACTCGGGGATCTCCTGAAGGGCAAGGTCTGCACCTCTAAGAATCTGGGAAGGGGCAAAATCCCCTCCCATTACATCCAAGACTACCTTATACATAGGTTAAACAATCAAAAACTAAGAAGATTCTTTTTCTAAAACCTGTTTACTTTTGTAATACCCACAGCTTGGACAAACTCTGTGAGGAAGTTTAGCAGATTTACACCTTGGACACACAGAAAAAGAAGGAGCTTCTAAATGCTTATGAGCCCTTCTCATCCCTCTTCTTGACCTTGAAGTCTTTCGTTTAGGTACAGCCATGTTACTTACCTCCTCTTTTTTCCAAACTTTCCTTTTCTATCATCTGCTTTAATACCGCAAAAGGACTTTCCTTTTTATATACCCCACAACTACAACTTCTCTCGTTAAGGTTAACCCCACAATATGGACAGAGTCCTTTACAATTTTCTCTGCAAAGCTTTTTGTAAGGGATAGACAGCCAAATCTCTTCTCTTAATATGTCATAAAAAGAAATCCAGGAGTTTTCAAAAAAACTAACCTCCATCTCCTCATCCGAAAGTTCTTTTTCTTCCTCAAAATTAAGGGATGTTAACGGCTTTAAATCTAAAGCAAAAGAATGCTCTAAATCAAACTCAAACTCTGTTAAACATCTATCACACTCTAAAACCAAAGAGCCACTTATAAAGCCTTCTAATTTTACCTCAATACCTAATTTTTTCAATTTAAAAAATCCAAAAAGAGGCTTTTTTATCTTAAACCCCTCTAAAACCTTGACGTCAGCAAATTCAACTTTTAAACCCTCTAACGGGATGTCTTCTAAACTAATACCCCAATTCTTAAGTTCTTCCATGTTTAACTAAACCTCTCTTCGTTTGTTTTTAAAATAACTCTAAATCTAAAAAAGTCAAAGGGATATTTTAGTCAACCTACAACCTTCTCATAGGCACCTTTTGAGAAAGATTAAGCCCTATAGAAACCTGACTCTAAACCAGATATTTAAGGTAAAGACCACCTACCAATGGAATCCAGAAATTATCCCTCTTAGTTAAAAGTTCTATAAAACTAAGAAGGGCGGTTAAACCAAAATACTGAAAGGTTAATGACCCTTTTAACAACAATACAACCAAAAGAGACATCAAAAAAAACGCCACTCCTCCCTCTAACGTTTTTCCCCGGAATATTTTCTTTTTCCCTAAATAAAAACCTACCAAAGAGGCTATCGGGTCAGATAAGGTTAAAATCAAAAGTATCAAACGAAAATCTTCCCTCCCTACCAAATAATAAAGGCATGTAGTTCCGACCAAATAAAACCAACCATCACTTATTTTGTAAAATTCCTCTTTCTTAAGAAGTGGAGTCCAAAGCCTTTTCAAAGGAAGATAATCATAAAAAAAGAGTCTTAAAACTTCAAAGACAGAGTTTAAAATAACCAGACTTACTAAAAGAAGGCCTAGTAGGTGATAAGAAACAACATAAGACAGCCCAAAAATTAGAAAACCAAAACCTAAATGAAAAATCTTTCTATAAAAGTTTATTCCCATTCGATCGTAGCTGGAGGTTTAGAAGAAATATCGTAAACCACCCTATTAACACATTTTACCTCGTTTATAATCCGATTCGACAGCCTTTCTAACAGATCATAAGGCAATTTTACCCAGTCAGCAGTCATAGCATCTTGGCTTTCTACACATCTAATCGCCACCACATATTCATAGGTTCTTGCATCTCCCATAACCCCTACCGTCTTTACCGGCAAAAGGACCGCAAAGCTTTGCCAGACCTTATAATACCAACCTGAGTTGAGCATCTCTTCTGTAACTATAGCGTCAGCCTCTCTTAAAATATTCAGTTTTTCTTCCGAGATTTCTCCTATTATTCTTATAGCAAGACCTGGTCCTGGAAAAGGTTGCCTCCATATAATATGTTTAGGTAAACCTAAAAGTTCTGCTATCTTTCTAACCTCATCTTTAAAAAGCTCTCGCAAAGGTTCTATCAACTTAAGATGCATCCTTTCAGGTAAACCACCTACATTATGATGGGACTTGATGGTAGCAGAAGGCCCTTTAAAAGAAACACTTTCTATTACATCCGGGTATAAAGTACCTTGAGCAAGATAAACCACGTTATCAAACTTTTTAGCTTCTTTTTCAAATACCTCTATAAAGGTTTCCCCGATAATCTTTCTTTTTTTCTCTGGGTCTTCCACCCCTTTTAGTCTCTTCAGAAAAAGAGAACTTGCGTCTACATAATCTACTTTTAGCCCTAAACTTTTCATCAAAGATAGAACTTCTTCTGGTTCGTTTTTTCTTAAAAGTCCATTGTTTACAAAGATAGGTATCAACCTATCTCCTATGGCTTTATGGACCAAAAGCGCTGTTACGGTAGAGTCTATACCTCCGGAAAGGGCACAGATTACCTTTTCATCTTCTTTAACCAGATTTTTAATATCTTCTACGGTTTTTTCTATAAAAGAAGGCATACTCCAATCAGCTGTACATCCACAAATCTCAAAAACAAAGTTTCTCAACACATCCTGGCCTATCTCTGTATGGACTACCTCTGGATGAAACTGAACCCCATAGATAGGTTTTTCTACATGGGCTACAGCAGCAAAAGGGGTATTTTCTGTCTCAGCCAATACATAAAAACTCTTAGGTAAAACCTCAATTTTATCGCTATGACTCATCCATACCTTATATTTCTCCCCCTTTTTTAATCCTTTAAAAAGGGCATTTTCTTCTATTATTTTAATATAAGCAGGACCAAATTCTCGTTTTTCACTTCTTTCTACCTTCCCCCCTAAAAGATAACTTATCAACTGTAATCCATAGCAAATACCTAAAATCGGAATCCCTAATTCAAAAATCTCAGCAGATATCATAGGTGCATCTTTATCGTAAACACTGCTTGGGCCTCCTGAAAGAATGATCCCTGAAGGGTTAAAACCTTTTATCTCCTCCAAAGGCACAAAACAAGGTTTTATTTCACTATAAACCCCTAATTCTCTAATCCTTCTAGCAATAAGCTGAGTAGTCTGAGAACCAAAATCAAGAACTAATATTTTATGTATCATCTTCCAACCCTCAACTTTCTTAAAATAGCTATTCCTCCTATCAACATCAAAATCAATATACCTATCGCTAATATCTCAAAAAGATAATACTTAAAACGTTCTGGGTCAAAAGAAGAGGTATGAGCTATCTCAAAACCTACGATCAAAAGTCTTCGGACTAAAGCAATGATTCCTACCAGTAAAAAAGGCTCTAAGCATTTAAGCTTATATTCTTCTCCAAAAATTACCTGCAGAGTATAAAAAACCTCCAGAAACATCATGGCTATCAAAAATTTATCTAATACCCCGATAATTCCCTCTGTAAAATTAACGTAAGAAGGAATGTCCAAAATACCCTTAAACCCGTAAAAAATGATAAAACCTGTGGCGATCAGTATTCCTAAACCTATCAATATATAAAGAACTCTTTCAAACTTCACAAAAAATTCTTGCACATAATAGTTCCAACGTGCTAAGTTCATCTTACACCACTGCCTGTGAATTATAAATAGTCATTGTCTTCAGCAGACCCTTATAAAGAAGATCTTCTAAAGCAGCTACCGCTACTTCGAGTATTTTTTTTACTTTCTCTTTCTCTTCTTCGTTAAATGGGCTTAGCACATAATTAACAACATCTCTATCTTCAGGCTTACCTATTCCTAACTTCATCCTTGGGAAATCAGAAGACCCCAAACACTCTATAATCGAAAGCATGCCTTTATGCCCACCAGCTCCCCCCTTAGGTAAAATCTTTATTTTACCTAAAGGGAGGTCCATATCATCATAGATTACCAAAAGATTGTTTAACGGTATTCGTTCTTTTAAAACCCACTTCTTAACCGCTCTACCAGAAAGGTTCATATAAGTTTGGGGTTTAACTAAAATTGCTTTATCTTTATAAAAGGCTACTTCACTTTCCATTTCTTTATAAAATTTAAACTTAAGCTTATGCCTTTCAGCAAAGGCATCTAAAACTAAAAATCCAAAATTGTGTCTTGTTTCTTTATACTCCTCTCCAGGATTACCTAATCCGCAAAAAAGCCACATCTTAACTATTCAGATTCCTCTGTAGAAGCCCCCTCTTCTCCACCTTCAGCTACGATGGTAATCACGGTATCCTCAGGAGCATCTAAAACTTTTACTCCTTCAGGAACTTTTATATCTTTTACATGTAAAACATCTCCTAAATCTAAGTTAGATATATCTACCTGGATTTTATCAGGGATGTTAGAAGGAAGACATTCTACCGTAAGGTCATGCATAAAAATTTCGATTACTCCACCTTTAGTAAGTCCTACTGGACGTCCTACAAACTCTAAAGGTACGTCTATACTTACAGTTTCTCCCTCTTTAATCGCTACAAAATCAAGGTGAATAATCTTATCGGTAACAGGATGGAGCTGATAGTCTTTTAAAATAGCTTGTATTCTCTGAGTTTCTCCGTTTTGTACCTCCAAGTTAAAAAGTAAGGTTTCACCTTTGTATTTATGCAAAATACTCTCAAGTTCATTAGCCTTAACTGAAATAGGAACTGGATCAAAATTATGTCCATAGACTATAGCTGGTATCAGACCTTGTTTGCGCAACTTTTTAGCACATTCCTTACCAGTTTTTTCTCTTTTAACAACGGATAAATTCACCTGTCTCATTGTATCTCCTCCTCCTTTTAGTTAAAAAAAATTTATACAAAAAGAGAACTTATAGACTCGTCGGTGTGTATCCTTCTTATAGCTTCAGCCAACAAACCTGCCAAAGAAAGAACCTTTATCTTACCTATAGCCTTTGCTTCCTCTCTTAACGGTATGGTATCACTTACCCAAAGAGCTTTCAACGAAGAATTAGCAATCCTTTCTAAAGCCTTACCAGAAAGTACAGGATGGGTTGCCATTCCATAAACCTCTAAAGCTCCTCTTTCTATGATAGCATCAGCTGCTTGACACATAGTACCAGCTGTATCTACCATATCGTCTATGATGATGGCTATTTTATCCTTTACTTCTCCTATAATATGCATGACAGCACTTTCATTAGGACGTTCTCTTCTTTTATCTATGATAGCGATAGAGGCTCCTAGCCTTTTAGCATACTCTCTTGCCCTTTCTACTCCACCGGCATCAGGAGAAACGATAACTAAGTCTTTTCCTGAAAAATTCTCCTTGATGTGCTTTAAAAAAACCGGCAAGGCATAAAGATGATCTACAGGTATGTCAAAAAAACCTTGGATCTGTCCAGCATGAAGGTCAACAGTTAAAACTCTTCTTGCCCCTGCTACGACTATCAAATTAGCTACTAACTTGGCTGAAATAGGAGTTCTTGGAGCTGTTTTTCTGTCTTGTCTTGCATACCCATAATAAGGAATAACCGCAGTAATTCTTCTGGCTGAAGCCCTACGAGCTGCATCTATCATAATAAGAAGTTCCATCAAATGTTCGTTTACAGGGGGACAGGTAGGTTGGATAATAAAAACGTCTGCTCCTCTTATGTTATCTTTAATCTCAACAAAAATCTCTCCATCGCTAAAACGCTTTACTACCGCCTTACCTAAAGAAAGGTCTAAAAAACTACAAATCTTTTCTGCTAAATCTAGATTAGCATTACCAGAGAGCACACAAATCCCTTTAAAATTATACCCTCCCATCTTTATTTCTCCTCCTAACCTATTCCAAATTTTGCACTAAAAATACCTTGACTTCCTTAAGTGTTCTTTTTAGGGTTTCATAAACATAAAAGGGAGGTTCTTTTTCAAAAATCCCAAAAATTGTTGGGCCTGTACCACTAAGACTAACGGCACAGCATCCAAAAGTTTTGAGGTTAGCTTCAAGTTCTCCTAAAAACGGAAACTTCTCAAAAACTAAAGCCTTAAAATCATTTATAAGTCCCTGAGGATGTCTCCAGGGAGGGACTTCGGTAGAATAATAAACAGGATTTTTTGAATTTGTCAATCCTAAATTTTGATAAGCCCACTTAGTACTTATTTCAAAGTTAGGACAAATAAGTAGATACCACGCTTGAAAAGAAGGATAAGGTATTAAAACATCTCCTATGCCTTCACCTATAGCTGCAACATAAGGACTTAAAAAAAAAGGCACATCTGCTCCTAAACTCTTAGCTATGCTATACAATAAAGGTTCTTCTCGATCTATACCATAAATATAGGCTAAACCTTTAAGTATGGTAGCAGCATTACTACTCCCCCCTCCTAAGCCAGCTCCGATGGGAATCGTTTTTTTTACCCTTATATGATGATTTTCGTTAATCCTAAAAGTTTCTTTAAACTTTATATAAGCCTTATAAACCAAATTTTCTTCCAGAGGAATATCGCCTCTGTCAGAAATAAAATCCAACCTAAAATCTAAAGTCCCTTTTTTAATTTCTATCTCATCAAAAAGGTCTATTTTTTGAAAAATCGTATAGAGATTATGGTATCCATCCTCTCTCCTGCTTAACACTTGCAACACCAAATTTAGCTTGGCTGGAGATAGGAAAAGATATTTTTTCATAAGAATAGAACCTTTAATCTGAAACCTTCAAAAATTTAAGTTTAAGCTCATAAAGTATCGCATTAATCAGACGTTCTTCGTCTAAAGTAAGATTGCCTTTAGTTTTTTCTTTTAGCATCTCAATCGTATCTATGGTTTGTTTAGCTAACAGAAGGTTTACCTCTTTTTTGTTGGTTAAGGGGTTTGGAAGCTCTCCCAAATGGATAAGGGCAGCAGTGTTTAGAGAAAGGATAAACGTACTAAAGGTAATTAGGTTTGAAAAGAGGTCATCCTGCTCTTTACCCATTTTATCCTTTCTCCTTCTTTTTGGTAATCACATATTCAGTCTTACTTATATATCCTGTTCTCACTGCTTTTCTTTCTGAAAGAAGGTCGGAGAGCTTTTTTACCCTATCTGAAGGATGAAACTCTTTGGCTTTTTCTAAAAACCGACGGGCCTCCCCTACCTTACCGTCTATTAAATAATCTCTGGCTCTCTTAAGGATAGAGAGCTCTCTTTGAGATTTTTGAGATATCCTATCTTGAAATCCAAAAATAGAGGGAAGTTTCATTACTTCTAAGCTTCCACATTTAGGACATGGAGGATAATCTTCATCCATCCTCTGCAACCTTTCAAAAACCTCCCCGCAGATTTCACACCTAAACTCATAAATCGGCATAGTTTAAATTATAATATCTATTTTTAAGTTTACAACATAAAAAACCTTGAGAAAAATATAACCTAAGCTATACTGAAAGAAAGATGAAGATCGATAGAGAAACTTTTTATCATAAAGTAGGGCTTTTTATTTCCCTTCTTTTAGCTTTTCTTATCATCGCTGGATTTGTTTATCTGTTAAGTCCTCTTTTTTCTATAATTTGCTGGGCGGGTATCATTGCTTTTTTTATCTATCCTTGCTATCAAAAAATCTATCAAAAACTTAAACGTAAAAACCTATCTTCTTTTATAGTTCTCTTTTTTCTAATCCTATTTGTAATAGGACCTTTTTCAGCCATCCTTTTTAACCTCTACCAGCAGATCCTTTCTATCTTAGACTGGGTTAAACCTGTTGCCAACCAGAGCCTTTATGATTTTGTCGAACAACTAAAAAAATACCCTAAAATTTATGCCTTTTTTACTAAACTATTATATTATCTACAACCTTATCTTCCTCAAATCCAAGAAAAAATCGCTCAAGCAATATCCTCTATCCTTCAGGCAGGGGTTTTTTCTATCACGAATTTGGCTAAATTTCTATTTTCTTTTGGCTTTCAGTTAGCTTTTACCATCCTTACTTTACACTATTTTTTGATAGACGGAGAAAAGGTGATTCAAGAAATAGTCAGCCTTATACCTGGCAAAAGCCAAGAAAAACAAAAAATGTTACAAAGAATAGGGTTGATCTTAAAAGGGGTCTTATATGGTAACATTCTTACTGCTTTTATCCAGGGACTTTTGGCCTTTTTTATCTATTTTATTTTGGGAATACCCCATAATCTTTTCTGGGCCTTTCTTACGATGTTAGCCTCTTTCATCCCAGCCTTCGGAACTTTTCTCATTTGGGGACCTTTGGTTGTCTATCTATTCTTGGTAGGAAGTTATGTAAAAGCGGTGATCCTTTTGGTTTTTTGTGGAGTTATCATTTCTAACTTAGACAACTTCCTAAAACCCTTTTTAATCGGTGGAAAAACTAAAATCCACAACCTTCTCATCTTTTTTTCAGTGCTTGGTGGAATTGTAAAGTTTGGTGTATTAGGAATTTTTTTAGGGCCTCTTATTTTAGCTCTTTTTCTATCGATCATAGACATCTACAAGAATCACCTAATTACCCACTTAAATGGATTCTCTTATCCTGATCAGGATGAATAACCTATGCCTGAACTTCCTGAAGTAGAAACTATAAGACACCAACTAAAAACCAAACTTTTACTTCAAAAACTGGTTAAAATCGAGATATTAGACCCGAGATTTACTAAAAAAATTTCTTTTAAAGGTGCACTTAGCATAGAAGGAGAGAAACTTTTAGACATAAAAAGAAAAGGGAAATATCTATTGTTTATTTTTGAAAAAAAAGGTCTCTTATGGCACTTTGGCTTAACCGGTGGTTTAATCCTATTAAACCACTGTCTTATTCAACCACCTCACAAATTTTTGAGACTGCTATTAAGGTTTGAAAACGAAATCTTAGGATACTTTGACATAAGAAAGTTTGGGAAAATAAAAACCTTTGACCTTCCCCATTTTCCTGAAGAGATAGAAAATTTAGGAGAAGATGCGTTAGAAATAAAACAAGAAAAATTTGCTTCTATCCTTCAAGGTTCTTCAAAACCGATTAAATCCTTGCTTTTAGACCAAACAAAAATTGCAGGACTTGGAAATATCTATGTAGACGAAGCCCTTTTTAGGGCTGGAATACATCCTTTAAGAAAAGCCTGTTCGCTTAGCCATAAAGAGGTAGCGAAGCTTTACCATACCATTAAAATGCTCCTTAAAAAGGCTATAGAATTGAGGGGTTCTTCGATAAAAGATTATTTAGATGCCTTTGGACAAAAAGGCAAGTTTCAAGAAGAACATCTGGTTTACGGCAAAAAAGGGCAGAAATGCCGTTTTTGTGGACAACCTTTGCAATACCTAAAACTCAATCAAAGAGGGACTACCTTTTGTCAAACCTGTCAATCTTAGTCAATCTAAAAAAAAGCTACAAAAACTTGGCTTTTACCCTTGACAAAAAAAGAATAATCTTTTATAAAATTGAAAAATAAGAAAATTCTTCTAAAGGAGGGAATTATGAACAAGGCAGACCTCGTAAAAAGGATGGCAGAGATCGCAGAAGTACCTAAGTCTACTGCTGAAAAGCTCTTAGACGCTTTTATGGAAGCTGTAGAAGAAGCAGTTTCAAAAGGAGACAAAGTAGTATTGGTTGGTTTTGGAACCTTTCAAGTGTTAAAAAGAGCTGAAAGAGAAGGAAGAAACCCCAGAACAGGCAAACCTATCAAAATCCCTGCTAAAAAGGTGGTTAAGTTTAAGCCAGGCAAAAAATTAGAAGATGCCGCTTCTAAAGCATAAAAAGTCTGAATTTAACGGGGGCTGCTTTCTCCCCCGTTAAACAAATAATCTCCTGTTTCTGTAGACAATCTTTTCTGGTTGTCAAGAATTATCCTTTTAAAATTTAAAAAGTTTTTCTTTTGTAATCCTTGCGTAATCCCAGAAACAGTAATAATTTCCTCTTTAGTAGTAATAAGAATGGTCTGAAAGTTTGGGTATTCTTCAAGCACCTGAAGTAATTTTTCTGTAAGAGCTTCTTTTTTTAGAAGATGAGCTTGATAGAAATTTTCAAAGGGAGGAAAAGGCTGTTTTTTCTGTTGATATTTTTCGTAGAGATACGTTTTTAAAAGTGGGTTCATCAAGTCCATCTCTGGAAGATTAGAAATTTCTTCTTGAGAAAGGCTGAAGATTCCTTTATCAAGTACTTTTTGGAAAAGACTCTCTTCTACCCCTATGGCTAAAACCTTTATTTTTTTGATCTTAGCAAACCTTAGAACTTCAATTAGGTTCTCAAGATTAACCCCTACTTCTACCTTTGAGAGTTCTTTTTTCAGGTATTCTGCAGAAACTTTATTTTCAAGAAACTGGTCTATCAAAGATTGATAGGAAGAAGGTAAGTCTAAAGTGATTATTAGATTATCGTTTAGTTGATGCAGGTTTTCTAAAAATTCTCGATAAAATTGAGTAAAATCAGAAGCTGGATTTTGTCCTTCTTCTCCTATCAAAACCAGCTGAGTATTAGCCAGTTGAAGTGCAAGTTCATAGGTTGTGATAGAAGTCTTGGTATAAAACCCCTCCGGTTTAAGCCTTACAGGAACTAAAATCCCTTGTTGAGAATCTAAGGTTTTTTTGGAAAATATCTTGCCTGATTTTATCCATCCTTCAGTTAAAGAATTCAAGCTATGCCAAAGATTAACTACAAGCTCCGTTTCCTTTACTGAAGAGGAAAAAAAATAACCTAACATCCCATCTTTTTCAAAAGGTTGAGGAACTAATTTAAAATATACTCCCTGGTCTATATGCTTTATCATCCAGGGAAAAGGGAATCTATGTAAATAAACCACGTTTTTAGCCTCATCCAAAACAACTTGAGAAGGGTCTTTAACCGGTAATATCTTATATCCCTTTTTCCTAAAAATCTCTATTATTTTTTGATAAAGTAGGAGCTCTTCTTCAGGATAAACCAAAACTCCTGGATTTTCTAACAGCCTGTCCAACCCCACATACTCTTCTTTTTTTTCTAAAACCCTCCATACAGTATACTCTGGGTCTAAATATATCTCTTCAGGTCTTTCTTTTACCCAAACCTGAACGATTTGGTAAGGACTTGTCACATTTTTTACAAAAGAATAAGTCACGTTTTTACACACCACAGAAAATTTAACCACCACCTCACGTTCGTTTGGAGTAAGGGTATGTGGAGAATTAGACTTGATTAGAGCTAAGGTTAATTCGTAGCCTCCATCCTTAGGTTGCAAAAATACTACCTCTCCTCTGAGATAGAGCTTTTTAAACACAGAAAAATCCGAAAAGGAAACAAAAACTTCCGGGAAAGAAGACTTTAGATAAGTTAAAAGGTCTTCAAAAGATTGAGGGATAAAAAGTTTGGCTTCGTAAAAATGTTTTAGTCTACTTAAAAGAACTTCCTCACCTAATCTTTGCTTAAGTTCTAAAAAGTAAAAAAAACTTTTGCCTTCTAAGGATGAAGTGCTGAGGAGTTTCTTGCGCAATTCCACTTTTCGCTGAGCCACATCTTTTAAAAACAAGGCAAGTCCTTTAACCCTTTGATCTTCTTGGTAAAAAACCCCTTCTTTCAAACGTTTTTCGTTCACTAAAGCGCTAAACTCCCAAGGGTCATCCAAAATTGAAGAATTAACCAAAAGAGTATTTGAATAATCTAACTTAGGTTCCTGATCCTTTATCAAGAACACAAAAAGCTTAGAAAATGGATAAACCTCAGAAAATTTCTTATCTAAAGCTGCTAAAGCAGGCTTAACTTTTTGAAACCAAGAAGAAACCTCTTCTTTAGAGAAAACCTTGTTGTTATCTAAGGAATACAGAGAAATTTTCAAATTTTTATAGGTTAAAACTGAAGAGACAAAAGGTTCTTTCGAAAGAATTAAAACCGGAGATTTTATCGGTTTTAGGTTTTTAAACTTATATAGCAAAAATCCCCCTTCTTCTTTTACTTCGTAATCCTCTGAGGGGATTAGCGCAAAATATCCTAGTTTTTTTGGAACCTTTAAAGTAATTTCATAAGTAAAGGGCTCCCTAGGTAAGGGGATAAACCGGTCTATGAAATTAAAAGGAACCACGGTAAAATTTACAGATTTTTCGAAATATAAAAATAATGGGCTGTTTGGCTTTTCAGCCAAAAAGGTTAAAGCCGATTCTTTAAAAGGTACTGAAGAAAAAGGTTTCCCATCTAAAATGGCTTCTTTGAAACGAAGCCCTTCTGTCTCAAAGGTTTGAATCTTTTTTTCCTGTAAAACTGTTTGCAAGCTACCTTCTATAGCATTGGGTTTTAACTCTAAATCCATTTTGAGATGCAAATAAGCTCCGTAAGACCAAAAAGGGCACAAAAACACCCCCAAAACTATTAATAATAAAAGAAAAAAAGCTGTTTTCCAGTTTGCCATATTTTCCCTTTTTGAAAAATAAAAAACTTGAAATATAATTAAAAACACTATAACTTAACTCAGGAGATTTGTAAAGGCTATGAAAAAACCAAGAGTTCTTGTTCTATGGGGATATGGTATAAACTGTGAAGTAGAAACTTCCTATGCTTTTAAACTTGCGGGAGGAGACCCTGAGATAGTTCATCTATCTGAAATCTTTTCTGGAGAAAAGAACCTTCTTGATTATCAAATCATCTGTTTTCCTGGAGGTTTCTTAGACGGAGATCACTTAGGGAGTGCTCAGGCTTGTGCCCACAGGTTTAAACATTTAAAACTAAAAGACGGGACTTATCTCTGGGAAAAACTTATGATTTTTCTGAGAAAAGGAGGGCTTATCTTAGGAATATGTAATGGATTTCAACTGTTGGTGAAAATGGGGCTTTTACCAGGAGGAAAATACTTAGGAGAAAGAAAGGTTACCCTTACCTATAACGACTCAGGTAAGTTTGAAGACAGATGGGTTTATCTGAAAGTAACCCCACAAACCAAATGTATCTTTTTAGAAGGTTTAGACGAACTTTACCTTCCGGTAAGGCATGGAGAAGGTAAATTTATCCCTCAGGACGAAAAAGTGCTTGAAGAGATAAAATCTCAAGGACTTATTGCCCTCCAATATATCCACCCTGAAACCCGAAAATCCACCTTAGAATATCCCTACAACCCTAACGGGGCAGTTGAAGCCGTGGCTGGTTTAACAGACCCTACCGGACGTATTTTTGGACTTATGCCTCACCCAGAAGCCTTTAACCATTTTACCAACCATCCTCGTTGGACACGAGAAAAGAACCTAACAGTAGCTGGGCTTGAAATTTTTAAAAATGCAGTAAACTGGGTTAAAGCCAACTTACTTTAATGTATACCAAAAAGATAGCTCAATCTCTCAAATATCTCTTAACCTTTTGGAAGAAAAAAAGTTTCTTAATCCTTTTTTTCTTTATCTCTCTTTACATAGGTTTTTTTTTAGCCTCTCCTTATATACTTAATTTTCTTCAACATACCTACCAACAAAAGTTTGTTTTCTATAGCCTGTCAGAACCTATTACCTCCTTTTTAAAATTTTCCTTGGTTTTAACTGTTTTAGTCATTTTTCCGTTTATTTTTTATCTTATTTTAAATGCTTTGAACTTGATTTTCAATTTAAAAAAAAAGTTTTTTTGGATGTTCTATCTATTGGGATTGGGTCTTTTTTATTTGGGGGTGGTGTTTGCCTATTTTATTACCCTACCTTATGGAATAAGGTTTTTGCTTTCCTTTCGCACAGAAAAAATAGAGCCTTCCATTTCCTTAAGGCATTTTGTTAACTTTTTTTCTTTTTTTGTGATTGCCTTTGGGCTAATCTTTGAGCTCCCTCTTTTTTTAACCTTTTTGTCTCTAACCAAAATATTAAATCCCTATAAAATCACCAAGTATCGCAAGGAAATCTTTTTTGGTATAGCTGTGCTTTCTGCGGTTATAACCCCAACTCCAGATGCCTTTAATATGGCCCTTTTGTCCATTCCTCTTTATGTACTCTTTGAGTTAGGAATTTTCCTTTCAAGGTTTTTGCTGAGAAGGAATCTTTTAGAAAACACTCAAAACGAAGTATTAGAATCTTCTAAAGAAAACGATTAATTTTATTAAACCCTTAACCACCTTGACAAACAAATAAATTATATTATCTTTGTTATTGTATAATGGGCCCGTAGCTCAGCTGGTTAGAGCCACCGGCTCATAACCGGAAGGTCCCAGGTTCGAGTCCTGGCGGGCCCATTTAAAAATCCATATAATCTATATGTCTTTTAAAACAAAAGACTTTTATAACTTTTTAAATCAACTTGCTCCACTTACCATAGCAGAACCACAAGATAATAATGGTCTACAGGTAGGGTCTTTTGAAGATGAAGTTTCTGGGGTTCTCTTGGTTGTAGACCTTACCTCTAAGGCCATAGATTATGCTTTGGAAAACCGACTTAATCTTATTATAAGTCATCATCCGTTTATTTTTAAACCTCTAACCCAAATAATAAAAGAAGACCCTAAAGGCCATCTTATCTATCGGTTAATCCAAGAAAAGATAAATCTTATCTCATGGCACACACCATTAGACAAGATAGAAGAAGGGGTCTCAGAGGCAATCTTAAGGGCTTTAAATCTCAAAGGGGAACGGTTTATCTCTTTGCAAGAAAAAAATCAAAAAGTTTTTGGATTAGGAAGGGTTGTATATTTAAAAAAATCTATTAAACTGCAAGACTTAGCTAAAAAATTAGGAAAAGTTCTTAAAAGTTGGGTGATGGTGGTAGGAGACTTAGAGACCCCTATCAAAGCCTTTGGGGTATGTGGAGGTTCAGGGGCTTTTTTAAAAGATGAGCTTAAGAACTTAGGGATTAACACCCTGATAACCTCAGACGTAAAATACCACGTAGCAAAAGATTCTTTAGAAGAAGGGTTTAATTTTATAGTCATAGACCATGGAATAGCAGAAGGTTTGGTACTTGACTGGTTAAAAACATCTCTGGTTAAATTTATAACTTCTTATAACCTTAATCTCAAAATAGAAATTTTTAGAGAACCTAGTCCATATCAAATATTATTGACGGAGGAGAATAAATGCAAGAGGAAATTCTGCGATTGATAGAGCTTCAAAACTTAGACTTAGAAATCCTTAAGATAGAAAAAGCCGTACAAGAAATACCTCAAAGTCTTCAAAAAGCACAAAAAGAAAAAGATCAGTTGTTCAACAAAATAGAACATTTTAAAAACCTGATAGAAGAAAAAACCAAACAAAAAAACCTTTTTGAAGAGGAATTAAAACAGGAATACCAAAGGCTTAAAAGCACCCAGGCAAGATTAGTCCAGATAAGAGGTACCAGAGAATATCAGCTTCTATTAAGAGAGATAGAAGAAATCAAAAAGGCTAACAAACAAAAAGAAGAAGAAATTCTAAAACTAATGGAAGAGATAGAGAAGTTAGAACAAGAAAAAAGAAAATTAGAAGAGGAATTTGCCAAGGTAGAAGAAATTTTTAACCAGGAAAAACAAAAGTTTGATGATTATTGTAACCAGCTAAATCAGGAAAAGGCCAAACTTATAGAACAAAGGATAAGTTTAAGTAAAAAAATACCTGCCAGACTCTTAAAAAAATACGAGCTTTTAAGGGAAAGAAAAGGAGGAATAGGAATAGCCCCGGTCGATAACTATGTATGTGAAGGATGCCATATGGCCATACCTCCGCAACTCTATAATGAAATCCAAAGAGATAATAGATACTACGAATGTCCCCACTGTAAAAGACTGATCTTTTTTAAAAAGTTTTATCTACCGGAAGAACCTTCCGAACCAGCCTTAGAAGAAAAAGATGCCTCCTCAGCTTCTTAAACTTAAAAAAGACCTTTCTAATCTGGAAGAAATTGCTAAACAGACGGCCCAATTTTTAAAAAAACAGGCTGTAGGTGCTATTCCTACAGAAACCTTTTATGGTCTAGCTACAGACCCTTTTTCAGATAAGTCCTTAGAAAAACTTTTTTTACTCAAAAATAGGCCTCAACACAAACCAATCCTTCTTCTTATAGGAGAAAGAGAACAACTTTACTTTTTAGTAGAAGAAATTCCTCCGATTGCAGAAAGACTTATAGAAAAATTCTGGCCAGGACCTTTAACCATAGTTTTTCCAGCCAAAAAAAACCTTTCTGATTATCTAACCGCAGGGACAGGAACCATCGGGATAAGGCTTTCCTCTTCCCCAATAGTAAAGGCCATTGTCAAAGCCTTTGGTAAACCTATAACCGGAACCAGTGCTAATCTTTCAGAAAAGCCTCCTTGTTCTTCTCCCGAAGAAGTTATACAACAACTTCCAGATCTTGACTTTATAGTCGATTATGGCTATTTAGAAGCGACTTCTCCATCTACGGTAGTTTCTGTGGTGAACAATCAACTTTCTTTGATTAGAGCTGGTGCTATACCTTTTAAAAACATCTTGAATTTATTTCTCTAAACTACTCCTCAGCCAGTTCTAATTCTATATATGAATGGCCACATTCGTAACATTTAACATCTAACACCCCTTCTAAAAGGGCTACATAAAGGGTATCCCCCCCACATACTTTACATATCTCTCCAACGTTTTCCTCTTCTATTGACTTTATGATATCTTCTTTTAACTCTTCTGGAATGTCTGGGTCAAAAATAACCTTCACCCTAACCTCCTGCACACTCAATTTTTATTAATCTTATCAAAAATTTTTGTTTTGTAAAGCTAATTTTTGTTAATTTTTAACTTTTTATTTAATTTTTTATTTAATATTTTGTGAGGATTGTTTCCTTTAGATATTCTACCCTTTTTTCAGGATAGTCTATCAAATAGTGAGTCCCCCGAGATTCCAGACGAGATTGAGCAGATTTTATGATAATCTCAGCCACCATACATAAATTTTTCAGTTCCATTACATCAAGGTCTAAGTAAAGTCCTTCCCAGTTGGCTTCTATTTCTCTTCGAATAAACTCAAGCCTTTTTCTCGCAAACTCCAACATTTTCAAACTTCTTACTATCCCTACAAAATCCCACATTACCTTTCTTATCAAATCCCAATTATGAGAAACAAATACCATTTCTTCCTTGATTTCTTTGATGATAGGGTCTTTTATCTTAGGTATGGTAAAGGAAGTTTCCCTGATTTCAGGCCAAAGTTCTCTGATTTTAAGACTTGCTTGATGAGCAAAACAGATGCCTTCTAAAAGAGAATTAGAGGCTAATCGGTTTGCTCCATGAAGACCTGTATAGGCACATTCCCCCACGGCAAAAAGGTTAGGGATGTCAGTCTGACCCCAAAGATTGGTATAAATCCCTCCACAAAGATAATGAGCAGCAGGCACTACAGGGATAGGTTGAGAGGTAATATCTATCCCATATTTCAAACAAGTTTCATAGATCTGTGGGAACCTCTTTTTTACGTAGTCCGAAGGTAAATGGGTAATGTCAAGATAGACACACTCAGCACCGGTCTTTTTTAACTCCATGTCTATCGCTCGGGTCACCACATCTCTTGGGGCTAATTCTTTTCTTACCGGGTCGTATTTATGCATAAATCTTTTCCCTTCGGCGTTAAGCAAAACCGCTCCCTCTCCTCTTAAGGACTCTGAAATTAGAAAATTCTTAGCTTTAGGGTGATAAAGACAGGTAGGATGAAATTGAATAAACTCCATGTTAGCAACCCTACATCCTAAAGAATAAGCCATCGCAATCCCATCACCGGTTGAGGTATCAGGATTACTGGTGTAAAGATAGACTTTACCTACCCCTCCCGTACAAAGTACTATCACCTTAGCGAGTATTATTAGAGGTTTGGATTGATTAAGGTCAAGCACTAATCCACCTATCACCTTAGGCCTTGAACTTCCTCTTTTTTTGTCTCCAAGAATCTTTACTACAAAATGGTTTTCTAAAATTTCTATATTTTGTTCTTCAAAAACTCTTTCAAGCAAGGTCTTTTCTATAGCCCTTCCTGTATAATCTCCTACATGGAGGATCCGTCTCCTTGAATGGCCTCCTTCAAGGGTTAGATGGTATTTTTGAGGATTTTCAGGGTCTCTGTCAAAAGAAACTCCCCAGTTTATAAGATCTTTTATCCTGTCAGGAGCAGACTTAACCACCAACTCTACTGTCTCTCTTTTACATATTCCGTCCCCTGCTATCATCGTATCTTGAATATGCAACTCAAAACTATCATCTTCTCCCATAACACAGGCAATTCCACCTTGAGCAAGAGAAGTTGCTGTTTCAAAAACCCTCTTTTTAGCAAGTACAGTAATATGTCCTAAATCCTTTAATTTTAAAGCTAAACTTAAACCTGCAATACCTGTACCTACGATCAAAACATCGGTTTTTTTTATCTCCATTTCTTTTATTCCTCTCTTTAATGTTCTATTTTTGGTTTTCTCTGGAGGAAGATCTCGAGAAGTTCTGGTCCAGACTTTATGTAATAAGGTGAACGATAGGCTTCTTTTTCACAAAACTTTAAGTCCTTTTTCTTTTCTCTATCTTTTACAGAATCAAAAATGGCAAAAGGTACAGGTTTGGATGAATGAGTCCTGATAGAGATAGGTGTGAGATGGTCACAACAAACAAGAATTCTATATTTATCTGTAATCTCTATAATCCTTTCCATAAAATATCTTACAACCCTTCGGTCAAACTCATTTATGGCTTTGACCTTTTTTTCAAGAGAACCTTCATGAGAAACCTCATCAGGAGCCTCTACATGGATCAGTACAAAGTCATGATCCTTTAATGCTTCAATTGCATAATCTACCTTACCTTCATAGTTAGTATCTAAATATCCTGTTGCTCCTGGTACGTTTATAACCGACATCCCAGAAAGGACAGCCAACCCTTTTATCAAGTCTACGGCTGAAATAACCGCACCTTTCAAATGCCATTTTTCCTCAAAAGGTTCTAAGTTAGGAGTCCTACCCTGTCCCCAAGGCCAAATAGCATTAGCAGGAAGAAGATTTTCCATCTTTCTTCTCTGATTGATAGGATGTTTTTCTAAAATCTCTATAGCTTTTAAAATATAATCTTTTAAAAAAGGTTCCTCATCATAAGAGCTAAAGGCAAACCATACGTTTTTACCTAAGAGGTCATGAGGAGGGTAAGTATGTAAGCCTCCAGAACCTCCTCTCCAGATCAAAATATGTCTATAACTGACCCCAGGAATAATTTCTATTTTTTCGTTAGAGATGTTTCGATTTATTGCCTGGATCAACTCTATAGCCTCTTCTGTAGAGATATGCCCTGCAGAATAGTCTTCCATAATAAGCTCTTCTCCTTCAACCTTAAGGGTTACCAGATTACATCTATAAGCTACATCTTCAGGCTTTAGAACAATTCCACGACTCGCAGCCTCGATAGGCCCTCTTCCTGTATACTTTTCTTCTGGAGGGTAACCTAAAAGTCCCATAATGGCTACGTCTGAACCTGGATGCATTCCTGGGGGAATGGTCTGACAATATCCTATCATACCGTAAGAGGCTATAAAATCCATACCAGGGGTGATAGCTACCTCAAGAGGAGTTTTCCAGTCGAGTTCTTGAACCGGAAAATCTCCCATACCATCCCCTATAATCATCACATACTTATAACCTTCTAAATTTTCTTCCCGCAATTCCTCCCCTTCTAACTTGTATTGCTCTAAATCTACTGCTTCTTTTTTCTTTTTTCTTCCCATAAAAAAACCTCCTGTTAAAAAATCTTAGCTAAAACAAAGGATAGTTTAAAAAATAAGAAAAAAATCAAGGTTAACAAGACTTGAGAAAAAAAATCCGTAGGTGCAATCAACAAAGATATCCCATAAAAAAAGCCAAGAAAATAAACCCTCCGTTTTTGGTAGAACTCTTTGGTAACGATTTCCTCTTTAATAAGCAAGGCAAAAAGCAAGGGGAGTTGAAAAAACACTATCGAAAAAAGAAGAACCCTTAAGATAAAAAATAAAAAATAGTTAATCTTAAGATTGGCTTCGAAGTTGCTTCCAAAAAACAGAAAAATCTTTATAAGAAAAGGAACAAAAACCAAATATCCTACACAAAGCCCGATCAAAGCCAGTCCTAAAGAAAGAAAAAAAACCTTTTTAAAAAAAACCTTCTCGGGATCATAAAACTCTGAAGAAATTACCTTCCAAACTTTTAAAAGAAAAAAAGGTAAAATTACGATAAGAGCCAGATAAAAAGAGGCACGCAATAAAACAAAAAGGGCCTCTTCCAAGGAGGTAAAGACTAAAGGCTGTCCTTGAATGACCTTAAAATAAGGAAAAAGTAGATAAGGGAACAGATAAGGTAAGGCTAAAAAAAAACCTAACCACAACCCTAAAAAGATCAGGCCATAAAGGATTATCTCTCTTCTTATTTTAGCTAAAACATCTACCGCTAAAATTTTAGGAAGGTTTATCTTGCTCATCTTTTTTATCAAGGGTTTTCAAAGGTTCTTGAGAAATTTCTTTTATAGGAACGTCTATCACCGAGGTTGCCTCTTCTTTTAGATGTTCTATCTCCTTTTTAGCCTCAGTCAACTCCTTCCCAACCTCATCAACCTCAAGTTCTCTTTTAATCTCTTCTATACTTTTTCTAAGCTCTATAGAAAGTTTAGCCAAAAATTTACCCAGTTCAGGTAGCCTCTCAGGACCAAGAACTATTAGGGCAACCAGAAAAAGGACCATCAATTCTGAAAAACCTATGTTAAACATAACCTAATCTTGCCTGTATTCCCTGGGGATAGACCTTCCTATACTACAGAAAAGCTCATAACAGATAGTCCCGGCAAGGGCTGCCAACTCCTCTGCAGGAACCTCTCGATTTTTTCCACCAAGAAGGATGACCTCTTCCCCTACCTGAGGACTTTCAACCCCGGTTAAATCCACGTAAAGGGCTTTCATAGAGATAGTCCCTACTACCTTAACCCTCTGATTTCTAAAAAATGCAAATCCCTTGTTTCCTAAACTTCTTAAATAGCCGTCTCCATAACCTACAGGCACTACCCCTAATAGGGTTTCTCTCTCTGCCTTAAAGGTAGGGCCATATCCAGCATACTCTCCCTTATGCAACCTTTTTAACTCAACGATACGCGACCTTAAGGTCATCACAGGATACAACTCGATTTTATCCCGTGCAGAGAGGTCTGGATAACCACCATAAAGACTAACCCCTGGTCTTACTAAATTCCCCTTTTCAGATAAAAAGATAATCCCTCCTGAGTTGGCAAAATGGATAAAAGTAGGATTGAGGTTATTTTGCTTGAGTAATTCTAAAGCTTTTTTAAAATTAGCAAGTTGTAGCTGGGTTAGTTCTGAATCAGGTTTTTCAGAACAAGAAAGATGGGTCATTAGCCCTGTTAAGGATAAAAAATCGGTGTTTCTAAGTTTCTCAATGAATTTAGGTAGGTCCTCTATGTTCAACCCAAACCTATGCATCCCTGTGTCTACTTTTAGATGAAAAGCTACCTTTTGTTGCCTTTTTTTAGCCTCCTCCTCCAGCCATTCTAAGGACTCAAAACCGGTAACCACCGGAGTTATCTCAAGTTCAAACATATAGGTTAACCAGCTTTTTTCAAACCCAGAAAGCAGTAATAGAGGTTGCCTAAAACCGGCCTCTCTTAAAAAAAAAGCCTCCTGAGGTTCAGAAAGCCCAAAACCCCAAATCCCTTCTTCGGAAAGGGTTTTGGCAACCTCTATAAGCCCATGCCCATAGGCATCATTTTTGATGACAGGAAGAACCTTGGTACCCTCAGGTAAAAACCTTTTTAAGGCCTTTAAGTTCTTTTTTATGTTTCCTAAAGAGATTTCCAGTTTTTTATACCAAAAAATTTTTACACCTCCTTTAAGTTCTTTAAAACCTGTTTTACATAATCAGAAGCAGAAAGTCCTGCTACACATCCTTCCCCTACAGCCTTTGCTAACTGAAGTGGAGAACCTGTAAGGTCTCCACAGGCAAACACACCCTGGACGTTGGTTTGCATCTTTCTGTCTACTTTTACATAACTAAATGTCTCTGGGTCAAGCTCAATCCCTATAGGAGCAAGAAGTTCTATCGGACCTTTAGCACCTATCTCTATAAAAATCCCATCTAACTCCAACTGAGTTCCATCGTCAAACATAACCCCTTTTACCTCGTTATCTCCCATGATTTCTACAGGTTTTTTCTCTAAAACCTCTATATTAACAACTCTCAATTCAGAAAGAGATTCTTCAGATATAGGTTTTAACCCATAAAAATAAACTTTATCTGCAAACTTTTTTAAGGTTTTAGCCCCATGGATTGCGGCACTACCGTCTCCTATAACCAACACCTTCTTTCCTCTATAAAACCAAGCATCACAATCGGCACAATAAGAAACCCCTTTTCCTACAAACTTTTCTTCCTGTTGAAATACCCTTTTCTTCCTCTTAACTCCCATAGCAAGGATAAGTGAAAGGGCGGTGATCTCCCTTTCCTTTTCGGTAATCAGTTTAAAACCCAATTCTAAAGGTTCTATACTAATCACATCTTCCAAAATAAGCTCCCCCCCAAACTTTTTCACTGCCTTTAGACCTTCTTCAAGTAAAACCTTACCATCTACCTTTTCAGAAAATCCAAAATAATTCTCTATATGTGCTGACCAGAGAGCACTTTCTTCGAGTTTTCCTAATAAAACCACCTTATGTTTCCTTCTTCCAGCATGTAACCCTGCCTGAATTCCAGCAGGACCTATACCAATAATGGCAATCTCATAATCATAGTTAATCTTCATCTTTTATACCTCATTCTTTATTCTTTCTTATCTCCAGAAGATTCCTCTTGAGGTAAAGGCTTCTCCAGCCATTCCTTTTCTTCTCTTATTTTATACTCCTCCTTTAGCCAGTTGTAAAGGTCTGCAAGTTTACACTCCTTAGAACAAAAAGGACGATAAGGATTATTTTTTAACTTTACATGTTTATGACAGATGGGACATTTCATCGTTTTTTTTACCTATGCTTGCTTTATATTACCAACCAAACAGTACGGTCCTCAAAATAGGTAGTTACTTTATGACTTACTGAACCTAAGAAAAACTTGGTTAAACCTCCCCTTCCTCTTCTTCCAAGTACTATAGTAGAATAATCCCCTTTTTTAGCCATTTTAATGATCTCTGCAGCGGGGCCTAAAAAGCCTCTTTTCATTATAAGTCTAATTTTTTCCTTAGGCAGACCATTTTCTAAAATAAGATTGTTGGCTTTGGTTAAAAAATCCTGATATTCAGGATGTTTTAACTCCTTTAAAGCCTCAGAAAAACTACCTTCGAAACTTTTTTTAGAGGAAAAAGGATAAAAAATGTGAAAAAAGGTAATCTCTGCCTCTGGATGAAAAGAAAGGATAAAACTTATATAATCAACCACCCTTAAACCCATCTCTCCAAGGTCTAAGCCTACTAGAAATTTTTTATTCCATCGTTCTCCTCTGATTAACCAAATTGGTAGACAACACTTTTCAAGTAGTCTATGGGTCACTCCCCCTATAAAATAGGTACTAAGCTTAGAAAGACCTCTTCTTCCTACTACAATACCGTCAAAAAGGTTTTCCCGAGCTATCCTTAAGATATCTTCTGCCAAGGGCCCTACTCGAAATTGAACCTTAAAAAAAACCTTTCCCCTGACATACCTTTCTAAAGAACTAGCCACGTTTTTTAACTCTTTTTCTGCATTAAAAAAAACTTCACGAGCTTTTTTTTCTATTTCATCTTCTCTTTCGAACTTTTTTATTAAACTTATTTCCCACTGAGAGGAGAGCTTTTCTGGATGTTCTATTAACTTAAGGACCGTTATGTTTAGCTCGGTTTGATAAAAAACCTGTTTTAAATAGGCTAAAGCACGATAACTTGAGGGACTCCCATCATAGCAAAGTAATACATGGGGGGTCACCTTGTTAATTTCTTGTTTTTCGTAAGCTTGAGTTTGACTAAACATTAAACCTTTCAGAAAGTTCCTTTTTAGCCAATTCTATCGCTTGTTTTACCACGTTAAAACCTGTCCCACCCAAGATCTCTCTTCTTTTTATAGCATTTTCTATGGTAAGCCAGTTATATACATCTGCTTCTATCCTATCACAAAAAGCTTTAAACTCAGAAAGGGTTAAATTTTCTAAGCTCTTTTTCTCTTTTTCTGCATAATAAACGATCTGTCCGGTTATATGATGAGCCTTCCTAAAAGGAATACCTTTACTTACCAGATAGTCGGCAAGTTCGGTAGCTAAAAGATAGCCTTGGGAAAGGTGTTTTTCTATGTTTTCTTTTTTAAGGATTAAACCTGACACCATCAAAGACATGAGCCTTAAACACTGCCAGGTAGTCTTAACAGCCTTAAAAACAGGAGGTTTATCTTCTTGCATGTCACGGTTATAACTTAAAGGAAGACCTTTCATTAAACCCCAAAGTTGGTTAAAAGCTGCGTTTACTGAAGAGGCCTTTCCACGAATAAGCTCAGCTCCGTCAGGATTTTTCTTTTGAGGCATAAGAGAACTTCCGGTACAAAACCTGTCAGGAAGGTCGATAAAGGAAAATTCAGGGCTCATCCAGATGATAAGCTCTTCACACCAACGAGAAAGGTCTAACATTATAAGACTTAACACAAAAAGAAGCTCTAACGCAAAATCCCTTGAACTAACAGCAAACACACTATTTTGGGTTGGTTCTATAAAACCAAGCTTCTCTGCAAGCTTTTTTCGGTCTATCCCAAAGGCACAACCTGCGAAAGCAGAACTCCCCAGAGGACAAATCTTTAGCCGTTTCTCGTAGTCTTCTAATCTCTGAAAATGATATTTCATCATCTCATAGTAAGCCATGATCCAGTGAGAAAAAAGAACTGGCTGAGCATGCTGAAGGTGGGTAAAACCAGGTATAATCACCCCATAATATTCCTCTGCCTTATCTACAGTCGCTTGCATCAAACTTTTTAATTCTCTCTTTATTTCTTTTACCCGGTCAGCTAAATACAGTCTGAAATCTGTTACCACCTGCTCGTTTCTGCTTCTTCCTGTATGAAGTTTATAAGCTACTTCTCCTATTTTTTCAAAAAGGGCCTTCTCTATATTCATGTGAACGTCTTCATATTCCTTACGAAAGAGAAAAAGTCCTGCTTTTATTTCTTCCTCTATTTCAAGAAGACCTTTTTTGATAGCAAGACATTCCTCTTCTAAAAGAACTCCTGCCTCTTTCAAAGCCTCAGCATAGGCAAGGCTTGCCTTGATCTCATACAAGGCTAACTCGTGGTCAAAAGAAATTGATTCTGAGAATTCTTCAAAAAACTTGTCTAACTCTTCTTGAAACCTACCACCCCAAGGTTTTGCCTCAATCCCCCCCATAATCATTTTATTTTAACCTTCTTTTAAAAAAAATAAACCTGATAATTTTGAAATTATAACCTAAAAGCAGTTATCCTAAATATCTTGTAATCCTTTAGATGCTATAGTTAACAAATTTAAAAAAGGCACAAACTCTGTTTTTGTGGTTGAAATCCAAGGGGAATATGATAAAATAAATTTGTTTCTTAAAATTTTTTTTTGGAAATAAAATGTCATTAGAAATAACTGAGCAAAAAAAGAAAAAACTGGCTGTGATTTTGTTGAGTGCCGGGATGGATAGTGCTGTATGTGCAAGTGTTGCAGCTCAAGACCATGCCTTGGCTTTTCTACATTTTCAGTATGGGCAAAAGGCTGCTAAAAAAGAACTTGAATGTTTTTACCGATTGGTTGACCACTTTAAACCTCAAAAATATTTAGTAGTAGAACTAACTTTTTTTAAAATAATCGGTGGCTCAAGCCTTACCTCAGAAGAAATGAAAATTCCTCAGCCTTCAAACACACAGGAAATTCCTTCTACCTACGTACCTTTTAGAAATGGAGTATTTTTAAGTTTGGCGGTAGCTTGGGCTGAGGTGATAGGAGCAGAGAAAATCTTTATAGGAGTAAACGAAATAGATTTTTCTGGATATCCAGATTGTAGAAAAGAATTTATTCAAGCCTTTAACCAGGCAGCAAACCTTGGAACCAAACCTGAGACAAAAATTATGATAGAAACCCCTCTTATTCATCTGTCTAAAAAAGAAATTGTAGAGCTTGGTAGAAAACTTAATACCCCCTTTCATCTCACCTGGTCTTGCTACAGAGAAACGGAAAAAGCCTGCGGAGGATGTGACTCTTGTCAAATAAGGCTTAAAGCCTTTAAAGAAGCCGGTATAGAGGACCCAATAGAATATGCTTAAGTTAGAAGGTTTTACCTGCCAACGTTGTGGTACCTGTTGCCAAGGAGAAAGTACTGTCTCTTTAACCCAAGAAGAAATTCTTAGAATAGCCCAATTTTTAAACCTTTCAGAGGAGGTCTTTAGAGAAAAGTATACAGTTAAGGTCGGGAAATACAGGGTTGAGATGAAAACCAAGGATGGCTACTGTATCTTCTTTGATAAAAAAGAAAAACTATGCAGGATACATCCGGTTAAACCTAAAAAATGTAAAGAATGGCCTCTGATAGAGGCACTATCCAAAGACCCTTCAACCTTAGAAACGTTGAAAAATTATTGTATGGGAATTAAAATTTTACAAATTTAAACCTTGAATAAATTAAAAAATGTTTTAAAATAATAAAAAAATAAGCTGTTGAGGTGAGGAAAATGGATGAAAAAAAGTTAGAATTTTATAAAAGTTTAGGGATAAAACTAACCCCTCAAAGGATTGCCATCCTGGAATACTTGGAAGGGAACAGGGAACACCCTTCAGCAGAAGACATCTATAATTCCTTAAAGAAAAATTTTCCAAGCATGTCTTTTGCTACTGTTTACAACACCTTAGACGTGTTGGTAAAAAAAGGACTTATCAAAGAAATCATAGTTGACCCTTACAAGAAAAGATTTGACCCCTTTACCCATACCCATCACCACTTTGTCTGTAAATACTGTAAAAAGGTTATAGACATTTCTCAAGAAATAAATTTTCCGTTACCTAAGGAGATTCAAAACTGTGAGGTTGAAGACTTTCAAGTAGTGTTTATCGGGCTTTGTCCTGAGTGTAAAGATAGAAAAAACTAAAGTTAATATCCCTAATTTGCCGATAAAAATTTATAATCATCCATGATCTCCCCATTTTCCAATTGCTCTAAACGATTTATAATTTCACCCATTGGGTGAAAAAACCCTCTAAATCTAAGAGGGTGCCATTATGCCAAAACTCTCTTAACTTCAAAATCCTAAAAACTAACGAACCTATCACCCCTCGTTCAGAACTTGCTCTTGTTGATGCCTTCCTCAAAAACTCCGAAAATAAAAACCTTAATAGACCAACATAATACCTTTACCTGGTTCAAACAGAGGTTACACCGCCTGGCAATATATTCAACCTATCCTCCCTATCCTTATAGGGAGAGCCCATATCTGGGAGTTTAAAAATGTATATGGGATAATAATTTCAAAATCAGGAAAATTTGAAAGAGAAAAAGTTGTAGATAGAAAAGGGAGTAGAAAATACATAATATTTGGAAAAAATTAAAGAAAAATTTTTGATTTTATTCTTTACCGGCAATTTTAGGTTCTAAATCTTGCTTGTTTTTTTTTAGTTTTAGGTATAATTTAAATTTTAATCAAACCCTAAATTAGGGATTATCTATGGTTTTTACCGAACTTTTGGCATGTTTAATCCCTAAACCTGCTCTAACCATCACCGGAAATACTACCTTTCAAGAAGTCATAGAAAAGATGAAAAAGACAGGAGAGACCTTTGTGGTCCTTTTAGAGAACCATTTTCCCACAGGAATCTTTACAGAAAGAGACCTGATAAAATGTTTAGCAGCAGGTATTCCCTTAAACGAAAAGGTCAGAAACTTTGCCCCAAAAAATCTGGTAAAAATACGTGAAGACCGTCCGTTAGCAGTAGCCCTTACCATCATGATAGAATACGGTATAAGAAGGCTGATAGTGGTCGACCAAAAGGGAAACTATCGAGGGATAATAACCCACAAAGATATCTTTGAAATTTTAGACCCAGAGCTTTTCAAAAAAGAAATCACCGCAGCCCATTTTATCAAAAACAAATCTCTTTATTATCTTAATCCCAATCGTACTTTACAAGAAGCCTTAAGTTTGATGGTAGAAAAGAACATAGGGGCTGTGCCTATAGTTGATGAAAACAAAAAACCTGTAGGAATACTTACTGAAAAAGATTTCATCTTTAAGCTTGAGCTGAGCAATCTTTCCGAAAAAATTGGTAATGTAGCCTTAAAAGAGGTCTATACAGCTTCTAAGAGTGACCCTATTTCACAGCTAAAACTTAAGTTTAAAAATCTCAAGGTCAACCACTTAGTAATCGTCGATGAAGAGGGAAGGGCTGTAGGGATCATTTCGACTCGAGATTTATTAGGTATGGCTAAAGAAACCTATGCCTCTTATATGGAAAATAAATTCAGACAAGCCAAAGACTTACTTTATATACTTCCTGAAATAGTGCTTGAGATCTTAGACTTAGGGTATGAACAGGTAATATACTGGGGAAGTGCTAAAGCTCACGAAATTTTTGGGAAAACGATAGACGAAAAAAGTGTACTTGAGATTTTTGACCAAGAAGACTGGTACCGTGTATTTGGGAAGCTAAAAAAACTCAACAAAGTCCATAAAGAAACTATAAAAAGTTTAAACGGACATATTTTTGAGGTTTCAGGCTCATACCTTAAACTTCACCTCGAAGGGGAAGGTAAAATCCATCTTGTTTTAAGAGATATCACCCATAACTATCGGTATTTAACCGAATTAAAATCCCATGCAGAGTTTATCCAAAACCTAATCAACTCTATCGACAGTTTAATTTTGGTGGTAGACCCTGAAGATGGAACCTTCAAATTTTATAATCATACAGTCTTGTCCTGTCTTGGTTATGACCAAAAAGAGATGGCTTATAAAACCATCTATGACATCGTCTATCTGCCTTATCAACAAATAAAAACCAACCTGCAGATGGTAGCCAACGAAGGAAAAGAAATAAAGGGAGAAAGGCTTTATCTTTCTAAGACTGGAGAGAAAATACCGGTAGAAACCTATGCCTTTAGGTTGATCCTTGACAAATCTTATGTTGCGATCTCAAGCAAGTTAAAACCAATCTATCAACTTGAAACCCTTAACAAAGAATTAAGCCTTTGTAAATCTCAGAAAGAAGCCCTTTCTGTTCTCTCTAAATATCTCTTAAACTTTATAGACACCCTTCAATTTTTGGAAATCTCTCCAGAAACAGGGGAGATCCTTTCAACCTATGTAGAAGGAGACCAAGATCTGTGGAAAGGTTGCATAGAGAATAAGGCTAAAGAATGTAAAGCTTACAGCCATGGTATTTTGATAGAAAAGACAGAGATACTTTGTCCAAAGGTCAAAGCTGAAAAAGATTTAGACTTCTTTTGTTATCCTCTGATTTTAGAAGGAAGGGTGGTAGGGGTTTTTAGCCTTATAAGAAAATTGCCTTTAAATAATCTTGAAAAAGAAAACATCAAAAAAATGCTCAGCAACTTTTCTTTTTACTTTTTTAACCTCTATCTTATCAACAAACTAAAGGAGTTATCGCATACTGACTACCTTACCAAGGTTTATAACCGACTTTTTCTGCAAGAAGTATTAAAAAAAGAATTCAGTATTTGGAAAAGAAAAGGAGGCAAGCTTTCTATCATTCTTGTAGACCTTGACAACTTTAAGGCTGTAAACGACACCCTTGGACATTTTAACGGAGATCTCGTATTAAAACAAATAGCTAACATACTTAAAAACAACACAAGGGAGATGGACATACTTGGCCGCTGGGGAGGGGAAGAATTCATGATAATCCTTCCTTATACTTCTAAGGATGAAGCCCGTAGACTGGCTGAAAGACTTAGACTTATCATCGAGGGAACACCCATTAATTTAGAGGATAATACCATAAACATCACCGCAAGTTTTGGTATAGCAAGCCTACCTGAAGACACCGACAACTTAGATGATCTATACAAAATAGCAGATCAAAGGCTTTACAAAGCTAAAAATCTGGGGAAAAATTTGGTAGTCTTTGAATAATCTATTCTTTACCTTCCTTACCTGAGAGGCTTTCTGAAATGGAGGCTGCTTTATCTGGAGGCATAGCGCTTAAAATACTTGCTACCTGGGAGCTTTTCAGCTGGGAAAGGATTTTAACAGCCATATCTTTGTCCATGTTTATCAACATGTCTGCAGCCTTAGAAGGTTTCATCTCAGAAATAGCCTTAACTAAAAGTTTGGTCCTCTCATCCTGGACTGCCTGGATCCTGTTTAGTTTTTCTTCTACTGAAGCCTCTAACTCTTTTAAAGAGGTTAGTTGCTCCTGAATACGGGCTTCTAAAAGTTTCAATTCCTCTTGTTTTAACCTTAACTCCTTTTCTTTATCACTAAGCCTTTGCCTTTCTACCTGTAGAAAATCTGCAAAATCAGGAGGACAACCTGCGGGTAATTTCTCTTCCTTTGCACTTAATTCATAAACATGCACCCCAAAAACCAGTAAAGCTAAAAACAACTTAAAAATCCCTAAACCAAACAAAAACAAAAAAAGATTTTTAGTTCTGGTAAGAAACCTCATGCTTTCTAACGGTCTTATCCCTTTCTTTAAAATTTCGTCAAACCTATTTTTCATCTACTTTCCTCTTTTAAGCATCATAAGATCATCCATCTGCCGATAAAAATTCTTTAAACCTTCTTCATAAAAAAGTCTGTAAGTTTTATCCCTTAAAACCTCAGCTACCCTTTTTTCTTGATGGGTTTGCCTCAACTCTTCTAAAAGCAAGTCTAACTCCCTTTTTTGAGCTTCTATCTTTTTTTCTAACTGTTCTTTTTCCGAAAAAAAAACTTCTAACCTTTCTAAGTAGGCTTTTAATTCTTCTGCTGTTAAGACCTTTTTTGTCTGTAAATCTTTAAGATCTTCTTCCTTTTCCTTTATCATTTTTTCTTTTTCTTCCAAAAGGCTTTGATAAACCTGCTTAGCATGTAACATCTTAGCTTTAGTTTGTTCTTCCTTTAGCTCCTTATACCAAGCTAAGGTCTTGAAAACCTTGAGTTTATTTTTCATTTTATCCTGCTAAAACATTCTTGAGAAGTGTTAGAGAAGTACCTAAATCATACTTTTCGTCCAAGTTTTGTCTTAAAAACTCTTTTAAAGGTTTTATCAAGGATAAAGCCCTGTCTATTTCAGGATTAGAACCTTTAACATAAGCACCTATGTTAATTAAGTCTTCGGCTTTTTTATAGGTAGCAAGTATAGAAATGGTTTGATAGGCCAATTCTAAATGTTCTTTGGGGACGATGTCCTTCATCAACCTGCTTATGCTGGCAAGGACATCTATCGGAGGATAATGCCCTTCATGAGCAAGGTCTCTGGAAAGGACAATATGGCCATCTACGATACTTCTAACTGCATCTGCGATCGGGTCGTTAAAATCATCTCCTTCAACCAGCACAGTATAGATAGCGGTGATATCTCCTCCTCCAACCTTAGCTCCTGCTCTTTCTAGCACCTTAGGAAGCATGGCAAACACAGAAGGGGTATAACCTCTCGCAGTAGGAGGTTCTCCTGAGGCTAATCCTATTTCTCTTCCTGCCATACAAAATCTGGTAAGGGAATCCATCAGCAAAAGTACCCTTAAACCTTTATCCCTAAAATATTCAGCCAAACTCATAGCATAATAAGCTGCCCTTATCCTCATAGAAGGAGCCTCATCAGAAGTAGCCACAACCACCACCGATTTTTTAATACTCTCCCTTAAGTCCCTTTCGATAAACTCTCTTACCTCTCTTCCTCTCTCTCCTATCAAGGCTATCACGTTAACATCAGCCTCTGTATACCTTGCAATCATACCAAGCAAGGTACTTTTCCCAACCCCAGACCCTGCCATGATAGCCATTCTCTGGCCCCTTCCGATCGTCAAAAGGGCGTTTATTGCCTTTATCCCTACGTCTAAAATCTCTTTTATAGGAGCTCTTTCCAGAGGTTTTAAAGGTTCTCCATAAAGAGGATATAAGTCTGAAGCCTTTGGAGATAGACCCTGGTCTAATGGTTCTCCTAAGGCATTAACTATCCTTCCTAAAAATTTTTCGCCTACCGGGGCATAAGAAGAGCCTAATGGATAAACCTTAGCTCCAACCTCTATCCCTTTTAAATCTCCTAAGGCTGTAAGGATAAACCGATTATCATTAAAACCTACTACCTCAGCCAAAACACTCTTTTCCTGACCTTCGACCTTACAAAGGTCTCCTACCTTTAGGAAAGGCCCTGTACTTTCTACAGTCAACCCTAACACCTTGGTAACATAGCCATAAACCTCAAAAGGTAAAATGTTTTCTACTCTTTTTAAATAGACTCCTAGATCTTTAACCTTCATCTTTAAAAAGTTCCGCTAAAAGCCTTTCCCATCTCTTTTCTAAAGTAGCATCCACCACACCTAAAGCAGTTTCTATAAACACCCCACCCTTAGAGATGTTAGGATCAGCGATAAGATTGATTTTCGAGGAAGGACCAACTAACTGAGGAAGATTTTCCTTTATAAAAACAAACTCCTCAGGGTTAACCTTCAGGGTAATTTCTATTCCCTCGGCTATATAATTTAAAGCCTCTTTTATCAAGTTAAGCGTGGTTTCTTTCTCTATGGTTATTTCTCTTAAAACCATCTTTTGGGCAATCTTTAACGCTAAGGTTAAAACCTCTTTGTCAAGATTTAGAACAAGAGCTTGAACTTCTTCTTCTAAGTTTTTTAAAAATTTTGAAACTTCCTCTAACTTAAGTTGAAATTCCTTTTTTAAAGCTTCCTCTAACTCTTGATACTTAGTCTTTAGTTCTCCCTCAACCTTAGCTTTTCCTTCTTCGTATCCTCTGGTTAATCCCTCTTGATATCCTGCCTGGAACCCCTCAGTTTTCCCCAACTCAAATCCCTGCTGATATCCCTTTTCATACGCCTCTTTAAGTTTTTGTTCTACCAACTCTTCTGAAGAAACAGTAGAGGCTTTTTTGCTAGAATCTTTTTTGGTTTCTTCCTGTTCTCTAAGGATAGATTTAAAGCTTTCCTCTTCTGAGGGAGTTAGATCTGGAGTTAAAAGTTCAAAACAAGAAATTTTATGACTCTTCAGTACCTTAGACAAACTCCTCTTCACCTTTACTGAGTATTATCTTACCTTCTTGCTCTAACTTTTTAGCCACCCTGATGATGTTTTGCTGAGCCTTTTCCACCTCACTAATCCTTACAGGCCCCATCATTTCAAGTTCTTCTTTCATAAGGTCTGCCGCTCGTTTACTCATGTTCCGGAAGAACTTTTCTCTGATCTCAGGAGAAGCCCCTTTTAAGGCCAATTTCAAATCATCGGTAGAAATCTCTCTAAGCAAGGTTTGGATAGCAAAGTCATCCACGTTAAGAAAGTCTTCAAACGTAAACAGATATTTTCTGATTTCTTCTGCTAAGGCTGGGTTTTCGTCTTCTATCTCGCTTAAGATTTCATCTTCTAGTTCTCTTCCTGCATGAGAAAGAACCTCTGCTGCTTTTTCTGGTCCTCCAATCTTTTTACCCAAAGCTCCCCCTACACTTTGAAGCTCACTTTCTAAAGCATCGCTTATTTCTTTAACAATCTCTGGGTCTACCTTGTTTAAAAGTGCTATTCTTAAAAGCACTTCAGCCCTAAGTTTTTCAGGCAGAAACTGTAAAACCTGTCCTGAGAGTTCTGAGTCTAAGTGAACCAAGATGATGGCTATAGTCTGAGGATGCTCGTTTGACAAAAAACTAGCGATAGTCTTTGGGTCGAGTTTCTTAAGTTTCTTAAAGGTTTCTGGCCCTATTTCCTTTTTAATTTCTTCAAAAATTTCTTTTCCTTTTTCACCATAAGCCTTGATAAGGGACTGCTTCAAAAAATCTTCAGGAGAAACGGTCACATCTCCTAACATTTCCTTAGCTTCGATGTTAGCCTCTTCAAGGACCTTGCTTACTGCTTCAGCAGGGATGTACTCAATCCTTGCCATCTCTATACCGATACGCTTTATGTCGTCTTCGTCTAAATATTTATAAACCTGAGAAGTAAACTCCTCTCCCATCAACATAAGGAATATAGCTGCTTTTTGAGGACCGGTAAGCTTATCAGGGTCTATTTTAGCCATAACCTAGTACCCAGCCTCTGCCAAAGCCTTCTTTCTTTCTTCTATACTTTCCTCTAAAAGCCATTTTTTAACCAGCATAGCAGCCTTTTCAGGTTGACTTTGAATGATACCTAAAGCGATTTCATGTGGTAAAGGCCCCTCTTCTTCAGCAACCTTAGCTTCTAAAGTAGGAGGAACAGCCTCTGCAACTGGTTCTATACCTGGAGCTGGTGCAGGCTTAGGAGCGATACTCTTTAGCAATGGTCGTATCACCAGAAGATAAAGCACTATCAAACCTAAAATCAACAATAAAGGCTTATAAAATTTAGCTACATAATCCATCATTCCTGGTTTCACCACCGGTGGTTTTGAAAATTCTTTAACTTCAACCTTAACCTCATCTCCTCTGTCTGGGTTATACCCAATAGCACCTTTTACCAAGTTTTCTAACCATACTACCTTTTCTGTAGAGTTATCTGGAAGGACTGACTTGTCAACCAACACCGCTACACTTATTTTTTTAATACTTCCTGGAGAAATTTCAAGATTTCTTACCTTTTTACTAACTTCGTAGTTTTTAACCACCCTTTTCTTAGAATAAGTTTCTCCCTGCCCTTGCTCTGGGGAGGTTGCCTCAAACTTTTGTTCCAGAGTTCCTTTAACCCCTGCCACCCCTCCTTCAGTAAGGCCCCTGGAGGTCTTTTGCTCTTCTTCTGCCTCTTCAGAAACCACCGCGGTACCTTCTGGGTCGTAGGTTTCTTCTACCAATTTTTCTTTATCAAAAGAAATCTCTACCGCAACCTGAGCTACCGCTTTACCTGGACCTAAAGCCTTTTCTAACATGTCTTCTATCTTAGTTTTAAACTCCTCTTCTATCTTTTTTTTGTAAGCAAGCTGAGTGGTGGTAAACTCCTCTTCTTCAGAAGGCAGTTTGATGCTTTTCCCGGTGGTGGCATCTACGATGGTTACATTCTTTGGGTCAAGCTTAGGAACTGCCCCACTTACAAAATTGATGATGCCTCTTATTTGATTGGGAGTAAGTTCATATCCAGGAAGAAGTTCTATCAAAACCGAGGCCTTAGGAGGCTTTTCTTCCTCGATAAAAAGACTTTCCTTAGGCATAGCTAAATGCACCCTGACTGATTTTATCCCTTTTATTCCTTGAATACTTCTTGCCAGCTCACCCTCTAAAGCTCTCTGATAGTTCACCTTTTCCTGAAACTCAGTAAGCCCCATCTGTTCTTTATCGAAAAGCTCAAACCCTGGACCTCGATACCCCCCTACCAGCCCTTTTCCTGCTATCTCCATACGAAGCTCAGGTACTTTATCCTTAGGAACGTAAATACTTCCATCTAGGTCAACCTTGTAGGGAATCTTCTGTTCCTTTAAATATTGAATAATCTGATGATTGGTAGCTTCATCCATCCCCCGGTAAAGTAAACCCCAACTTGGTTTAGAAATAAACCAAACCCCTAAAACCAAAAATAAGGTAAGCCCTAAGCTTCCCCCTATTAACATAAAACGCTTTCTGTTATCTAACTTTGACCAAAATTCCTTTAGTTGACCTGGCAACTCTCTAAGGTTAGGCATAGCCATACCAAACTTCTCCTAATACCTTAAATTTGCATCCTCATAATTTCCTGATAAGCCTCAAGCACCTTATTTCTTATCCTCAAAAGAAGTTTAAAATTGGTATCAGCCTTGGAAATACTCAAAGCTACATCCGAAATGTCTACATCTTCTCCTTTAGCCAAAGCCTCGATAGCAGCCAGAGCCTTTTTCTGAGAATCATCCACCTCTTTTAATTTTTCCATCAAAAAATCCTTAAAACTTAGGCCTTCTACCTTATCTTTCTGAATAAGGTTATCAACCTTTTGATAGTTACTTAACAACGAAGGATTAACCTTCATCGATTTATTTCACCTCCTTATTTTAAAAGCTCTAAAGTTCTCTGGATCATACTTTTAGAGGTAGACAACACAGAAAGATTAGCCTCATAAGCCCTACCTGCAGAAAGAAGCTCAACCATTTCAGTAATCACATCTACGTTAGGATATTTAACAATCCCCCTTGCGTCTGCATCTGGATGTCCTGGGTCATAAACCTCCCTAAATGGCGCTTTGCTATCCTCTATCTTTTCTACCTTTACCAGCCTTAACGGACTCTCCTTTGAATTCTTTGAATTAAAAGGGACAGCCTTTAAAACTACATTTTTGGCCTTATAAGGACCTCCTTCTAAGGTGCGCGTAACTTGAGCGTTAGCAATGTTGGTAGCTGCTACGTTTAACCTGGTTCTTTGGGCAAAAAGCCCACTTGCAGCAACCTTAGAAACATCTAAAAGCCTCATCCTTATTTACCTCCCTCAGTAATAGCCTCCTTTAACCTTTCTAACTCCTTGGCTAAAGCCTGCAACGTAGCTTCATACATCAACTGGTTCTCTGTGAGAGCACTTATTTCTTCTTCCAAACTCACATTATTAGGGGTACCTAAGGTTTGCCATCTCTCTACAGTTTCCGTCAAATTTTTGACAAGAGATTCTTTTCCGGTAATATGTTTAGGTCTGGTGGTTTTAAGGTTAGGTTCGTTCGAAAGATAAACCTGCATAACCTTTTCGAACGGTAAATCTCTTCTCCGATAACCAGGGGTATCTACATTTGCTATGTTTGAGGCAAGCAAGCTATGTCTCTTAGCCCTTAAATTTAGAGCTAATCTTACTGTGTTAAAAGTTTTTTCAAATAAGCCCCACATTCCTTAAAACCTCCCTTCAAACCCCTTTTCATTCTTATATTGCTTTAACTTATTTCTTAAAGTCCTAACCGTAATTCCTAAAAGCTCAGCTGCCTTAGTTTTATTACCTTTAGCTACCTCTAAAGCCTTCATGATAGCCTCTTTTTCAAGCACCTCTAAAGGTTTTACCTCTATCTCTGTCTGTTTGTTATCAAAATTTATGCCTAAATACTGGACTAAATTTTCAGACTGAGAAAAAGGATCTATCAGATGTTTAACCTCTATCAACTCTCCTTCACAGGTAAGCACCGCCCTTTCTATCATGTTCTTTAACTCTCTTACGTTCCCAGGAAAAGAATAATCCATCAAAAACCTTTGAGCCTCCTCAGAAAAACCCTGTAAACTCTTTTTGTACATACGGGAAAATTTTTCCAGAAAAAATTTTGACAAAAATTTGACATCTTCTTTTCTCTCTCTTAACGGAGGAATTTTGACGGTAATAACGTTTAATCTATAAAACAGGTCTGACCTAAACCTTCCTTCTTTGACCTCCTTTTCTATGTCTCTGTTGGTTGCTGCTAAAAACCTAACGTCTACTTTAATAGGATGGTATCCACCAAGCCTATCAACCTCACCCTCTTGTAATACCCTGAGTAGTTTACTTTGAAGGGAAGGATGCATTTCAGCTATTTCGTCTAAAAAAAGGGTACCTCCTTCTGCCAGTTCTATCTTACCTTTTTTTCTAAAATTAGCCCCTGAAAAAGCTCCTTTTTCATAGCCAAAAAGTTCTGATTCAAGAAGGGTTTCTGGGAGGGCAGCACAATTAATAGCGATAAAAGGCCCAAACCTTCTGGGACTTTTTTGATGTATATACTTAGCAAGAAGTTCTTTTCCTGTCCCAGATTCCCCTAACAAAAGAACAGGAGCTTTACTTTGGGCTACTACTTCAAGTTTTTTTAAAATGTCTAACATGTAAGGGTTTTTTGTAAGAAAGGTTTCTTCTTGCCACAAGATTCTTTTATCTTCTAAAGCAAAAAGCACGGTGTTTTCTATCAGTTCAAGAGGGGTAGAAAGAAGCTTGAAATCATAAGCCCCATGTTTTACAAACTCAACGGCATCCTCTAAGTCTGCCTTTTCTGCTAAAAAGACGATGTTTTTGAAACCTTGTTTAAAAAGTCTGTTTAACACCTCTAAGTTTTTTGTCCGTTCATATTCCAATTCATAGACCAAAACATCTATGTTGTTTGGGTCTATCTTGGGAGATATTTCTTCTTCTTGAGAAAACAAAATAGTTTCTATCCCTCTTTCTGTTAAAAGGTCTTTTAAAAGTTTTACCTCTACGCCTTTACCGATTAAAACAACCCTTCCCTTCATCTTTATTCTAAAAAACCAGCTTTTGGGCCTTCTCTACTAATTCCTTTTGTTTTTTATAAATATCTGCAAGTTCTTTTGCTATATCAGAAGCTTCAGCTAATTTTTCCCATAGTTTATCCGCTGTTCCTACCTTTCCTTTTTTCTCCAAGTAATATATCTCTATCAAAGTTATTTTAGGTTCCTTAGGAAACCTTTGTTTAGCTACCCCTAAAGCTCTTTCAAAGGTTATGTTATCTTTCCCCAAGCTTTCTAAAAGGAGAATTAGATAATCCTTAAGCTCTGGTTGAAAATAAGGGTTTTGAAGGTATGCCCATGCCTTTGCATACTGTTTGTTGTTAATAGCCTGTAAAAACATAAACCCAAGTAGTTTTTTTTTATAAAACTCTGATAGATTAGAAGAGAGCGCTTGAGAAAGGTATTTTTCTGCCTGACCTAAATTTCTTTTGCTTTCATATAAAGTCCTTAGATAAAAATAAAAAGGATAGCTGGTTAAACTTTTTTCTCGGTAGCTTGAAATTAGGTACCCAAAAATCGAAGAAAACGTATCTATCTCACCTGTCTCTATAGCGGTAAAGCTCAAATTTAAAAGTAAAGAAGGTTTTAGTTCAGAGGGGACACCGATTTCGAAAGCCTTGATATACTCTAAAGTAGCCTTGGTAAAAAGTTTGTACTCTAAAAACATGTCACCTAAGATATAATAAGGTTGTCCACATTTGGCTTGGTTTAAGTACTCGCTATCTTCCTTTTCCAAAGATAAAACCTCAGCGATACGTTGAGCTTTAATCCCTTCTTTAAAAAGCTCAGAAATCGCAGTGCAGTAAAACTGAGAAACCTCCTTTAAGTTTGAGCTTTCGGGAAAAGTTTTTAAAAACTCTAAAGAACTTTTTCTTAAAAGTGTATAATTTTTTAGGTCTGCAAGGACTCTTATTTCTACTAAATGGGCCTCTTCAGCCAAAGGGGTTTTAGCCATCTTAGCCTTTATCTGAGCAGCAAAGAAGAGTAAATCCTCTTTGGTTTGTTTGGGTAAAAGTTCTTTAATAGGTTCCTTTTCGTAGGCTATCTGATAAAGCCTAAACTTAGATATTAAACCGGGGATACCTTTATCCCAAAGGGTGATGATAAGTTGATACAAATTTTTGGCCTTTTCTCTTTCGCCCTTTTTAAAGTAGGCTTCAGCAAGTTTTAAAACGAGGTCTGGGGTCTCTTCTGGTGTTCCATAAACGTTTATGTAATAAAAAACCTTTGCCCTTGCTTTATCCACCTTCCCTTGACGCAAAAGATAAACTACCTGAGTTTTGTAGATCTCTTTTACAATTTTTTTTATCTCTTGAGATGAAACTTCTTTTAGCTCTTTTTCAGGTAAAAGCTTAAAATGATAAAGAAGTACCTTAGCCTCTTTTTTTTGAGCCTCATCACAATAGGAATCGAGAAACTCTTTAACTTTTTTGACTATCGTAGGGCCTTTACCCAGCAAAAACATGGCCTTAAATCGAATAAGATCAGCCCTACAGGCCTCACTTCGCCCTTTAGTCACAGAAGCTACCCGTTGAGCATAATCTATAGCCTCCTGTAAAAAACCCTCCTTTAACGCACTCTCTGCAATAAGCAAATTTTCCTCTGGTCTTAAAGAAAAAAGCTTAGGCATTTTTTTAGCAAGAAAAACCACCCTTTCATACTCTTTCCTCGCATAGGCATTTTTTATCTCTTGCAATAACTCCTCTCCCTTTTGCTGATAAGGAAGGGTAAAATTAAAAAAAGGGGTTTGATTGGTTGCGTTTGAAGTCTTTTTAGGTTGAGAAAACACTATAGGTACAAAACAAAGCAAAACTAAAAACAACAAAAAACCGACAAGTTTTAACTCCTTAGACATCGTTCAAGTGTATAGCAAAACTTATACCAAGTTATATTTTTTAAGTTTTTCTATAAAGGTAGTTCGGTTGAGCTTAAGGAGCTTAGCAGCTTTAGTTTTTACCCCTGAAGCCTTTTCTAAGGCTTTTTTCAGGTAAAAAACCTCGATTTCTTTGATAAGGCTGGTCAAATCAATCCCTTCTTCGGTAAGGTCAGGCAAAGCTAATCCCTCTTGGTTTGAAGAGATGGGAGATAAGCACACCGGGGTTCTGACAACCTCACTCTCTCCAGAAGTTAGAGAACTCCCAAAAGGATAAGAGAGGTCTTCAGGTTCTATAATCTCTTTATCAGTTAAAATTACCAGTCTTTCTACCAGATTTTCAAGCTCTCTTACGTTACCTGGCCATCTATAATCTAAAAGTCTCTGGACAGTCTTTTCAGACAATCTTTTTAACGGAACCCCTTCTCTTTCGCACACCTTTTTAAGAAAAAAATTAGCTAAAAGAACTATGTCTTCTTTTCTTTTTCTGAGAGGAGGTATTTTTATAGGGATAACGTTGAGTCTGTAGAACAAATCTTCTCTAAACCTACCAGCTTCCACCTCTTTTTCTAAATCCTTGTTGGTGGCAGCAATAATCCTTACGTCTACCTTGATAGGCTGTTCTCCCCCTAACCTTTCTACTTGTCTTTCCTGAAGCACCCTTAAGAGTTTTGCCTGAAGTTTTGCGCTTAAATCACCTATTTCATCAAGAAATAGCGTCCCTTTGTTAGCTATTTCAAACTTACCAGGTTTGGTCTTGATAGCACCGGTAAAAGCCCCTTTTTCATAGCCAAAAAGTTCAGCCTCAAGCAACTCTTCTGGGATGGCAGCACAATTAATCGCTACAAAGGGCCCCTGACGCTTGCTGTTAAAATGTATGTATTTAGCCAGAACCTCCTTTCCTGTGCCTGATTCTCCTAAAATAAGGACAGTACTATTTGAAGGCGCTACCTTTTTGGCCAACTGATAGACTTCTTTCATCACCGAATTGTGAGTTTCTATCAAATAACTCATAAAAATATTATATCATGTTTTTGACATATATGTCAAATTTTTGGAAAATTTTTAGGTGTTATTTGTTGATAAACTTATGGGCATATTTTCTCACATGAGCTCCTTCAAGCACATGAAAGATCCTAATCTTTTCTAAAAGGTTTTTAGAAAAAGACCCTATAGGGAGAAAAATTACTTTTTTCCCCTGTCTGTAAGCCCAGTTTTTGGCAAAGGTTGAAGGAGGTTTTTTGGCTATATAAAGAACATACTTCTCAAGGCTGTAGTCTATCCCAGCTAAAAGCAACCTTTCTGCCTTGTTTTCTGCAAGAGAAAAAAGAGGGTCTGACCAGATGTCATAAACCCTTTTTGGGGGGTAAGTCAACATAAAACCTCCATATTTAGCCCTGGCTATTCCTGGACCTATCACCTTTTCTTTAGGGTCTGTAGCATAAAAGGCCATGTCAGACTCCTGATGGTGCTCTCCATGCCAGGTAAAATTCCAGGGATACTTTTCTTCTCCTGAAACAGGGTCTGGGTCTTCTTCAAAGATGATCACCAGGGAACCTATCTTGGCATTGGTCTGTGGGTCTTCTTTTATGTAGATGGTTTCTTTAAAAACCCAGTTTCTGATGGTTTCCCTTATGTCAAGCCCATCTTTAAGGGAAGAGATAAATGGTTCTATTTTTCTTAGGTTTTCTGTGATGACTTTAAGCCCTTTTTCTGAGGCTTTTTTACCAAAGGTTTCAACCACTATGTCTTCTGGTGGAAAAGAACAGATGGTTTTACCAGAAAATTTTTGAGCAAAGGTCTTTCTTTCTTCCCTGGAGGCAAACTTTTTTAAAAACCTAAGTCCTGCCCTTATACTTCTTATCTTTCTAAACAACCTGAACCTTTTAACAGGTAGGTTTAGTTCTTCAGGAGAAAGCTTGATCTCAGGATAAACTATACCTTCTTTTTTTAATTCATAAGCTGTTGCTATCTCCCAGACCCAAAAGGCAAACTCGTCTCCTCCTACCCCTCTTGCAGCAACGATCAAATCAAAAAGCTCAGGAAAAAAAGCCCCCTTAATCAAAAGATAGTTTCTAAGAAACTGGCCCAATACCTTTAAATCTTTAGGAGAAAACTCGGTTCCAGTTTCGTCTTTAAACTTAGTTATGGCCTTTTTTAAAACCTCTTCCCAAAGAAAAACTCTCTCTATCCAAAAAGATGGGTCTTCTGCGACACGTTCCCGGTTTTCTTCGTAAAACTGTTGAAAAAATCCTGGCTCAGATAGTATTTCTCTTATACTTTGGATATGTAAACGATAAAGATTTATTTCTACATGCTGTTTTTGTGGAAAAAAACACAAGTTGTCCGGATTTTCTAAAGCCTTTAACACCCCTAAAACAAAGGTATAAGGCAAAACCACAGCAACCAAGCCTTCTTTTGCAAGTTGAGCCACTTTATTGGCTATATAACGCTCTTTCACCGTAACCTCAGGGATTACTCCCTGATTACCCCAACCAGAAATAAGAGTTTGGGTATAAGTCTGATAACCCATCGCAGGCAAAAAATAGGGAGAAAGAAATTTATCTATCTCAACAGAGTCTTCTTCTTTGCAGGGTAAATCTATAAAAAAAAGGTCTTTTTTATACTCTAAAGCATAACGGGTAGCTTCAACCAAAGGACATAACGGGGAAACTATAAGGTACTCTAAGCTTCCGTCCTGGTAGTTAATTTCTAAGGTAGTAATGGTAGGAAGGATTTTTACGGCAGACAGCCATTTTTCTTTGATAAAAGGTGGAAGGACTAAAGCTACAGCCTCAGGGTTTAACCGGTGAAGTTCCTTAGAGATCCCTTGGGTAATCTCAAGATTTTCTGGGAAAAAAGGTAGTAGAAAAAGAGGAAACTTCCCCTGTTTTAGGTCAACCTTAAGCATCAGTCTAAAGGAAAAAGAGTAGGCTTTTTAAACTTTCTACCTTTTTCGATAAATTCTTTGAAAAAGACCAGAGCCTGTGGTCCTAAAATAAGAGAAATAGCCTCTTTTAAAACCTCTAAAACAGCTATCTGAGTAGCAGGAGAGGTTTGGTTTAAAAAAATCAATTTCTTAGCTACATACCTTCCTATGTTTACCCCATCTCTTACGCTGTAAGGCTCTCCGTATTGATGGGTTATCTGAAGAAAATCTACGATATAATTTACCGTGGTCTCATCCAGCCAAGGAAGGTTAGTTTTAAGGATATATCTTTCCTCTTCAGCTTCAGGAAAATCTATAAAAATTTGAGGTTGAAGCCTTGATTGGATATATTCTGGAAGCTCAAAGGTAGAGGCATCTTCGTTCATCGTAACACATAGCCTAAATTCTTTATGAGCCTTTATCTTAATCCCTGCAACCACAGACTCTACGTACCTTCTACTATCAAGAAGAGGGGCTAAAGAGGCCCAAGATTTTTCGCTCATCCTGTTTGCTTCATCGATAATAGCCACTCCACCTTTAATCATCGCAGAAACGATGGGGCTTGCCATATATCTTATCTTTTTGTCCTCTGAAATAACAGGGGTAACGATAAGGTCTTCTGGTCTTGTGTCTACCGTAGCCTGAAAAATATAGACCGGCTTGTTAAGTTTTTTAGCAGCTAAATAAGCAAGGGTTGTCTTCCCTACCCCTGGTTTACCTACTAACCTAGGGGTAAGAGGCAAGTCCTTTTCATCTACGGTTAGCCAGCAAGCAAGTATTTGGTCTAAAATACCTTTTCTTTCATAAACTGGAATGTCAAGCTCATCAGGATGGCTAAGATAAAGGGTTACACCATCTATTACCGCTGTTTCCATAAAAATTCCCTATACTAATGATATTATATTATATTAAGAAATTCTACCACGAATTAACCGTTCAAGCAACGTTTTTTATCTTACCCAAATTTGCCGATAGAGAATAAAATAAAAAATCTTTCCGTAATCTTTAAACTTAAAAATCATATTCCTTAGTTACTTTCTATAGTTCTTCCCCATTTTCCATATAAAATCTATTCCATTTTCTACCTGTACCCACTCCTCTCAATCTTTTTCCCCTGATTCTAAACATATTGCTCCCATATCCTCTCTTAACCTCCCCATATTATAAACTCTACTAACCCCACCTTCCACACCAACCCATTTAACCGGCTCTATTCTTCTCCTCCTGTAATACCATGGCAGTAAATCCTTGTAACCTCTGTTTGAACCAGATAAAGGCATCAACAAAAAATCCTGAACGAGAGGTTAGGTTTTCGTTAGTTCTAAGTATTGTGAAGTTAAGAGAATTTTGTGGCATAACGAAATCCTCTTAGTTTTAGTTTAGGAATCGTGTAGACAGATTGGAAAATAGGTAAAACATAAAAGAATATAAATTTTTATCGGCAAATTAGGGGAGTCCTCTAAGCATTGACAAAAGCAGGGTTTTATGTATATTTAAAAAAATTCTAAAATAACGAGGGGAGTAAGGATGCATTATTTTGGATATAAAAACGGAGAACTTTTTTGTGAAGAAGTTCCTGTGAAAAAGATCGTAGAAGAGTTAGGCACTCCGGTTTACATATATTCTGCCAGTACGATCAAAAGGCACTTTAAGGTGTTTGAAAATTCCTTTCTTCCTGTAGACCATATTATCTGCTATTCAGTTAAAGCCAACTCTAACGTAGCCATACTTTCTCTGTTAAGAAGTTTAGGCTCAGGGGCTGACATAGTCTCAGGCGGAGAGCTTCAGAGAGCCTTAAAAGCAGGTATCCCTCCTCAGAAAATTGTTTTTTCTGGTGTAGGAAAGACTGAAAAAGAAATGGAAATGGCTCTTTCAGCAGGGATTCTTATGTTTAATGTTGAAAGCTTAGAGGAGCTTGAGGTTTTGGGTGAGGTTGCCCGAAAATTAGGTAAACCGGCTCCTTTTGCCTTAAGAGTCAATCCAGATGTGGACCCACAGACCCATCCTTACATCTCAACAGGTCTTAAGAAAAACAAGTTTGGTATTCCTGAAGAATTGGTGGTTGAAGCCTATAAAAAAGCCAAAGACCATCCCTTTTTAAAACCTATAGGACTTGACGCCCATATCGGCTCTCAGATAACCTCTATTTCTCCTTTTAAAGATGCTCTCTACCGGCTAAAAAAGATCTGGGAGGAAATTACCTCTTTAGGTATAGAGCTTAAATATTTAGACTTAGGTGGTGGCCTTGGTATTATCTATAACAACGAAGAACCACCTTTACCAGAAGAATACGCTGAAGCCATCATAAAAGAAGCTCAAGACCTTAAAGCCACCCTTATTTTAGAACCTGGTAGGGTGATTGTGGGTAACGCAGGTATACTGGTGACCAAAGTGCTTTACAACAAAGAAAACCTTGAAAAAAAATTTGTTATCGTGGATGCGGGAATGAACGACTTGATAAGGCCTGCTTTTTATCAAGCCTACCATAAAATCATTACGGTAGAAGAAAAAAACGAGGAAGAAGTGGTGGTAGACATCGTAGGTCCAATCTGTGAAAGTAGTGATTTTTTTGCTAAAGATCGAAAAATACCAAGGGTTAAAAGAGGGGACTTACTTGCTATCATGAGTGCTGGAGCCTATGGTTTTGTGATGAGTTCTAACTATAATTCAAGGCCAAGAGTCCCGGAGGTTTTGGTAGACGGAGACCATTTCTTTGTGATAAGAAGAAGAGAAACTATAGAAGACCTTTTAGCCCCTGAAATGGTTCCTGCTCTCTATCTTTAAATGAGTGTCATTCCTAAAGAATTTAGACTAGATTATTATGATTATCCTCTTCCTGAAGAGCTGATAGCCTATTTTCCTGTAGAAGACCGAAAAAGCTCTCACCTCTTAGTTATAGACAGAAAAACCCAGAAACTTTTTTTTCACCAAACCTTTGCTGAAATAGAAAGGTATTTTCAAAAAGGAGACCTTTTAGTCCTTAATAATACCAAAGTTTTTCCTGCAAGGCTTAAAGGTATAAAGCCTACTGGAGGGGAGGTCGAACTCCTTCTTTTTCAAAAACCTCAAGGGTTGTCTTTTCAAACCTTAGCCCTTATCAAAGGTAAAAGAATAAGAAAAGGCACAGAAATCATGGCTAATGAAATTACCATAAAAGTGTTAGAATCGTTAGAAGGGGGTAGATTTTTAGTTGAACTTAAAGCCAACCAGCCTTTAGAAATCTTGATTTATAAACACGGTAAAGCTCCTCTTCCTCCTTACATCAAAAGAGAACCAGAAGAATTAGACTTATTGCGATATCAAACGGTTTATGCACAAAAAGAAGGGTCTATCGCAGCCCCTACCGCAGGGTTTCATTTTGACTCTTATCTACTTGACCTCCTTAAACAAAAGGGGGTCAGCATAAACTTTATTACCCTTCATGTAGGTTATGGTACCTTTGCCCCGATAAAAGTTCAAGACATAAGAAAACACCGGGTAGAGCCAGAATACATAGAGGTAGAGTCTGAGGTGATAGAAGAAATAAAAAAGGCTTTGAAAGAAAAAAGAAGGATTTTTGCGGTAGGTACAACCACAGTTAGAACCTTAGAATTTATCGCTCAAAAAGGTTTTATACCTTATAAAGGTCTTTGCGACCTTTACATCTATCCTGGTTTTACCTTTCAGGTAGTTTCTGCGATGATTACCAATTTCCACCTCCCTAAGTCTTCTTTACTTCTTTTAGTTTGCGCCTTTGCCGGAAGGGACCTTATTTTAAAAGCCTATCAAGAGGCCATAGCTCAAAAATATCGTTTCTATTCTTATGGAGATGCTACCCTTATTCTTTAATCTTTTCTAAGCTTTTTTAGCACCTTATACACCGCCTCAACGGTTTTTTCTATCTCTTTTTCCTTATGGGCTAAAGACACAAACCAAGCCTCAAACTGGGAAGGAGGAAGGTAAACCCCCTTTTCTAACATCCTTTGCCAGAACTCTGCGAAAAGATCAGTATCGCAACTCAACGCTGTTTCAAAATCAACCACCTCTTTCTCGGTAAAAAAGAGGGTAAGCATAGACCCAACTCGATGTAAACGATAGTTAAGACCAAGGTCTTCTAAAGCCTCTCTTATTCCCTTTTCTAAAAGTTCTGCCATCAGATTAAGTCTCTCATAAGTCCCTGGTTTTAGTAATTCCTTTAAGGTAGCAAGACCTGCGGCCACAGCTATAGGATTTCCAGAAAGGGTACCTGCTTGATACACAGGTCCCTCAGGAGCAACTAAGTTCATAATTTCAGCTTTACCTCCATAAGCACCTACCGGAAGCCCTCCTCCTATTATCTTTCCTAAACAGGTAAGGTCTGGGATTACCCCATAGGCTTCTTGAGCTCCTCCCACCCCTAACCTGAAACCTGTAATTACCTCATCAAAAATCAGAAGGGATCCATACTGCTGGGTTATTTCTCTTAAAAACTTAAGAAAACCCTCCTTAGGAGGAATAACCCCCATGTTAGCTGGCACTGGTTCTACTATCACCGCGGCTATCTCTTCTCCAAACTTTTCAAAGGCCTCTTTTACCTTTTCGAAATCGTTAAACGGAAGGTTTAAGGTATGAGCCGTAAGTTCTTCAGGAACCCCTGGGCTTGCAGGTATCCCAAAGGTAGCCAAACCTGAACCAGCTTTTACCAATAAAGCGTCTACATGCCCATGGTAACATCCCTCAAATTTGATGATTTTTTTACGGTTGGTATAGGCTCTGGCAAGCCTTATGGCACTCATCGTGGCTTCGGTTCCTGAGTTAACCAGACGAATTTTTTCGATAGAAGGAACTGCATTTTTTATAAGCTCCGCAAGTTCAACCTCTTGCCAGGTAGGTGCACCAAAGCTTGTGCCTCTTTTAGAAGCAAAATAAACCCCGGCGATTACCTCTGGATGGGCATGGCCTAAAATAAGAGGACCCCAGGAACATACATAATCTATATATCTATTGCCATCTACGTCTATCAAATAAGCACCCTCTCCTCTTTCAAAAAACACAGGGTCTGACTTTACCGCTTTACAAGCCCTAACAGGGCTGTTTACCCCTCCAGGTATAACCTCTAAAGCTTTTTTATAAAAAAGTTGTGACCTTATCCTTTCCATAACCTTCCCCCTTTATCTCGTATTTTTTAGCAACTCAAACTTAGAAAGTTTCTCTAAGATTTCAGTTAAGCTTACCGCCTCTTCTATCGTTTCTCCCCAGGTAACCAATCCATGACCTTGCAAAAAAATCACCTTACTTGTCAACGAAGCCTCTCCAACCCTCTCCCAGAGTTCCTGAGATCCAGGAGGTAAAAAAGGAACTTTTGCTATGTTTTTTAACAAAATTTCTGCCTCTTTAAGGCTAAACTCATTAAAATCAAAATCCGTTGAAAACAAACGTAAAGTATAAAGGGGGTGAGTATGTATCACCGAGTTAGCCTGAGGATTTTTTTCGTAGACCAAAAAATGCATCCCCCATTCAGAAGAGGGTCTTCCGTTGATAAAGCTCTTGTCCCAACCTACAAAAACAAAATCCCTTTCACTTAATCCTTGTTTTAATCTTCCAGAAGGGGTGATCCAAAAACCATACTTAGTTCTTACAGAAAAATTACCTTCAGACCCTACTACCAAACCTTTTTCTGACAAAGTCCGGGCAAAAAAAACAAGGGTTTTTAGGTTATTCTGTATCAAGGTTTACCGCCTTTACAAGTTCTATGTTTTCAAGGCTCCAGTCAACTGTTTTTTTAAGCCCCTCTTCTATAGAAACTTCAGGTTCCCAGCCTAAAAGTCTTTTGGCCTTACCTATCTCAGCCCAGGTAATCTTCATGTCTGCCTTATGAAAAGGTCGATACTCTACCTTGGCTTTTTTCCCAAGCAAACCTTCAAGAAGGCTGATGATTTGGTTGATAGAAATTGGGTTCCTTCCTCCACCAAGATTGATGATTTCATAACCTAAGGGTTTCAAAGCAAGAAGCGTTCCCTTAGCGATATCATCTATATAGGTAAAATCTCTTGCCTGGGTGCCATCTCCATAAACCACTATAGGCTTTCCCTCGTAGATCCACTTTATAAACCTAAAAATACTCATGTCTGGCCTTCCTGCAGGTCCATAAACCGTAAAATATCTGGTAACCGTTATATCAAGCCCATAAAGATGATGGTAGGTATAAGCCAAAAGTTCTGCAGAACCCTTGGTAGCGGCATAGGGAGATAAAGGTTTATTTACCTTTAATTCTTCATCAAAAGGAGGATTAAGGCCTGCATAAAGGGAAGAGGTAGAGGCTAAAACCATCTTGTTGACTTGAAAATCCTTCATAGCCTCAAGAAGGTTTAACGTTGCTTTTACGTTGCTTTCTACATAAACCCAAGGGTCAACTAAGCTTGCTCTCACCCCTGCTCTTGCTGCAAGATGAATAACTGCCTTGATGTTATAGTTTTCAAACAACAACCTGAGTGCCTCAAAGTTAGCCAGATCAAGCTTGTGAAATTTAAAGGTATCAAAACGTTTTAACTGAAAAAGCCTCCATTCCTTTAGCTTAACATCATAGGCCGCATTAAGGTTATCCACCCCTAATACCTTTTCCCCTTCCCTTAACAAAAACTCACTTACCTTCCATCCTATAAACCCAGCTGCCCCTGTAACAAGATAATATCCCATCCTCTTTTTTCCCTCCTTGCAATCTCCGTAAAATTTCATTTTACCAAAACTTAAACAAAAACCAACCTTAATAACTTTTGTTAAAAGGTTTAATGTTGCTTGCTAACAAACCTTTTTATGTTATATTCCAAATTCTAAAAAATTTTAGTTAAAAACCACTAAATTTTGTATGAAAAAAGTTTTGGTTTTTTCCCTGTTTTTTTCTGTATTTTTTATATATGCCTGTAAAAGCATACAGGGTGCTGAAGAATGTCCCTCAGGAGCCCTCTCAGAATACCAAAGTTCTCTTAACTATCCCTCTCAGATAACCAGCCTTTACCAGCTGTTAGGATGTAAACCCATCTGGAATGAAAAAAACATAGAAAAGCTTAAAAAACTAATAGAAAATTCAGCCTGGGAGGGTTTAAACCCTGCAGACTATCAGGTAGACTTTAATGAAGATAATGAAGAGGTTTGGAAAAAAGAGATAAAGCTAACAGATACACTGTTTAAACTTGCCTATCATACCTATTATGGAAGGGTTAATCCTAACAAAGTCTTTTCTATGGTGAACTTTCCCCCTAAAAAGGATACGGTAGTAACCACTTTAGCCAAGCTTTTAGAAGAAGATAGGTTAGAAGACCTATTTACAGCCTTAGCCCCAGAGTTCGAGGAATATCATATTTTAAAGGATTATTTAAGGCGTTATAAAGAAATCATAGAAGTAACCAAAGATGACCCTATAGAACTTGACAAAAAATTAAAACCGAGAGACCAAAGCCATCTAATACCTAAAATTAGGAAGAGGCTTTATCTCCTTGGTTACTTAGAAACAGTTACAGAAAGTCAAACCTATGACCAAGAGCTTAAGGTAGCTATCCAGAAATTTCAGAAAGGACAAAACCTAAAGCCAACCGGGATTATAGATCAGCAAACAGTAAGGTTGTTAGAACTTTTACCAAAAAAACGGGTGACTCAAATCAGCATCAACTTAGAAAAGTTTAGATGGTTACCCCAGAAAAAACCAGAAGACCTATACGTTTGGGTAAACATACCCTCTTTTGAGCTTTTTATCATAAAACAGGGTAATGTGATTTTTTATAGCCCTGTTATCGTTGGGAAAAGTAGCCCTAAGGATTTTAGGCCCACCCCTCTACTTTACAGTAAAATGACCCATTTAGTAATAAATCCTCCCTGGAACATCCCCCCTAATGTCTATCTAAAAGATTTCTTTCCTAAAATTACCAAAGACCCTGGATATCTTTTAAAACAGGGGGTAAAAGTCTATGCCAACAACACGGAAATAAGTCCGTTTAGTATAAACTGGGAAAACTACAAACGTCCTCATTTACCTTTTAGACTGGTCCAACCTCCGGGGAACGGAAATGCCTTAGGAAAGGTTAAAATTCAGTTCCCCAACCCTTTTGACGTTTACCTACATGATACCCCTAAAAAACATCTTTTTAGATATGCTAAGAGGGACTTTAGTTCAGGATGCGTAAGGGTTAAAAATGCGGTTGAATTAGCCAGGTTTTTGGTAGCTAATGGTTATACTAACGGTTGGGATGAAAAAAGGCTGATAAAGGCTTTACAATCAGATAAAACCATCTATATCTCCATTAATTCCCCTATTCCTGTTTATCTTGTTTATTTTACTACAGTAGTAAAAAAACCTTATATCTACTATCTTGAAGACCTCTACGGTTACGACCAAAAGATAGCAAAGCTCCTAAACTTAAAATAAACCTAAAAATGTTTACCCGAAGGGTCTTTCTTAAAGCTATAGGGTTGGTTTTAGCCAAACCTGTTTTATCTTTTGGAAGTTTATTGAGTTTTCCTGAGAGGACGCTTAAAATCTACAACCTACACACAGAAGAAAAAGTAGAAGCAACTTACTGGGCTAACGGAGAATATTTAGGAGATGGAATCTCTTTACTTTTCTATATTTTTAGAGACTACAGAAAAGGTGAGGTTTACCCTATAGACGTTAAACTTTTTGACCTTTTATTTTTAGTAAGTCAAATGGTTAACCCAAAAACTCCTATATGTTTAGTCTCAGGCTATAGATCTCCTGAGACTAACGAATTTTTAAGAAAAGCTACTTCTGGGGTTGCGAGTAAAAGTTTGCATACAGAAGGAAAGGCGGTAGACTTTTTTTTGGAAGACACACCTTTAGAAGATTTGTTAAAAGCAGGATTAAGCTTGGGTCTCGGAGGGGTTGGATACTATCCTGGGAGGTTTATTCATCTTGACGTAGGGGGACCAAGATTTTGGACTGGATAAAAATAGTTGCCTAAAAGAAAATAATGATTAAACTTTACTCAGACGAAAAAACTGAAGAGGGAGTCAAAAATGCTTGAAGGATTAAGTCAAAGGTTAGAGGAGGCCTTAAACAAGTTTAAGGATAAAGGAAAACTTAGCCCAGACGAAATAAAAAAAGGGTTAAGGGAAATCCGTCTTGCCTTACTTGAGGCAGATGTAAACTACAAAGTAGTAAAAGATTTTATCGGAAGGGTAGAAGAGAGATGTCTTTCTTCTGAGGTTACCGAGAGTTTAACTCCCTTTCAGCAAATAGTAAAGATTGTGTATGAGGAGTTGGTAAAAACCCTTGGAGGGGAAGCCAAAGGCCTTGATTTAGGCGGCCCCAAACCTGCTAAAATTTTGCTTGCAGGGCTTCAAGGGTCAGGAAAAACCACTACCGCAGCCAAACTTGCAAGATATCTAAAAAAGAAAGGACATCATCCCCTTTTGGTCTCAGCAGACATCTATCGTCCTGCAGCCATAGAACAGCTTAAAGTACTTGCACAAAAGATAGAGGTCCCCTTCTATGAAGCCCAACCTGGAGAAAAACCGTTAGAAATCGTTCAGCATGCCATAGAAGTGGCAAAAAAAGAAGGCAGAGATGTGGTAATCATAGACACCGCCGGTAGACTACATATAGACGAAGCCCTTATGGAAGAGTTGATAGAGTTAAAAAAAGCCTTTAGTCCTTCGGAGGTACTACTTGTGGCTGATGCCATGATGGGACAGGATGCGGTGAATGTAGCTAAAACCTTTCAAGAAAAAGTAGGGCTAACAGGCATCATTCTTACAAAAATGGAAGGGGATGCCAGAGGAGGTGCAGCTCTTTCTATAAAAGAAGTCACCGGATGTCCCATCAAGTTTTTAGGGGTAGGAGAAAAAGTAGATGCTTTAGAGGTTTTTTATCCCGAAAGACTTGCAGGAAGAATTCTTGGGATGGGAGACATTTTAACCTTGATAGAAAAAGCTCAAGAAACCTTTGACCTTAAAAAAGCCAAAGAATTAGAAAAAAAACTTAAAAAACTTGAGTTTGATTTAGAAGACCTGAGAGAACAGTTAAGACAGATGAAAAAATTAGGTTCTATAAGGGATATACTGGGATTTTTGCCTGGTATAGGGAAAAAAATGAGTCAGATTGAGTTTGATGAAAAAGAGATTTTAAAAATGGAAGCCATCATCAACTCGATGACCAAACAGGAAAGGAAAAATCCGAAAATAATCAATGCAAGTAGAAAAAGACGCATAGCCAAAGGTAGCGGAACTACAGTTCAAGATGTAAACAAGCTTCTAAAAAGCTATGAGGAGATGCTTAAACTATTGAAACAAATGAAAACACCAGGAAGACTTCAACAAGTTTTTCGAAGAATGTTTGGCGCTTAAAATCGATTGTAAAAAATAAATTAGGTGGTAAAATATTAAGGCTAAAAATTTTTTTAAGGAGGTAGAGGAAAAGTGCCGGTCAGGATTAGACTTATGAGATTTGGTAGAAGGAAAAGACCTTTTTATAGGGTAGTAGCAGCAGATTCTCGTGCTCCCAGAGATGGTAAATTTTTAGATATCTTAGGGTATTACGATCCTTTAAAACAACCTTTTGAGTTTAAAGTAGATGAAGAAAAAGTTAAAGCTTGGCTTGAAAGAGGTGCTGAACCTACAGAAACGGTAAGAGCGCTTCTGAAAAGGATAGGGATTAAAGTAGACCAAAAGGGGTAAACTCAAACTGCCAGTAGAGAGGAGGTTAGAAGATGAGCAAACTTAAAGATTTGGTGGAGAGCATTGCTAAGGTTCTGGTAGACAAACCAGAAGCAGTACAGATTAACGAAATCGAAGGAGAGCAAACTTCTGTAATCGAGCTTAAGGTTGCCAAGGAAGACCTTGGTAAAATCATAGGTAAAGAAGGGCGTACGGCTAAAGCTATTAGAACCATCTTAGGGGCTGCAGGAAGTAAACTTCGTAAAAGAGTTGTATTAGAAATCATAGAATAGTGAAGGTTCCTGTTGCCAAAATCTTAAGCACCCATGGACTTAAGGGAGAGGTTAAAGTCTCTCCCTTGGTCTCTTCTTTTGAGCTTCTTTTTCAAACAAAAAAATTCTATCTTTCTCCTAATTCTTCGGAAGAATTGGTGGTTGAGTCTGTTAAAAAAGGGCCTGGGTTTAACGTGCTCATTTTTAAATTTAAAGACTTAGACTATGAAAAAGCTCAAAGTCTTGTTAACCAAAAACTTTACTTAAGTTTAGAAGAACTTCCTGAGCCTTTGGAAGATGAATTTTACTATCACCAAATAGAGGGTTTTTGTATTAAAGATCCTTTTGGTAAAATTTGGGGTAAGGTTAAAGAGGTCATGCCGATGGGGGAGTATGACCTTCTATTGATAAAAACTCCAGAAGGATTTGAGTTCTATGTCCCTATGGTAGAAGAATACGTTGTGGAGATGGATTTTTCTTCTCGAACCATCATAGTCCAAAACTTAGAAGGCCTTGTAGAAGTTCAAAAACCCTAAGATTTAAACCCATGCAGATAGATATTATCACCATTTTCCCTGAATACTTTGAAAGTCCATTAAAAGTTGGGCTTTTAGGAAAGGCTTTACAAAAAGGTCTTTTAGAGATTAATCTTGTCAATTTAAGGGATTTTTGTCAGGACAAACACCGTGTGGTTGATGATGAACCTTTTGGTGGTGGAGAGGGGATGGTTCTTAAACCTGAACCTCTCTACCGAGCAATAACATTTCTTAAACAAAAAAGTGAAAGCCCTTGGGTGGTCTATCTCTCCCCTCAAGGAGAGGTGTTAAATCAAAAAATAGCAGAAGAGCTTTCTCAAAAACAACATCTTATCCTTATTTGCGGAAGGTATGAAGGAATAGATGAAAGAATAAAAGAAACCTTAGTAAACCAAGAAGTATCTATAGGAGATTATGTGGTTTTTGGGGGGGAAGTAGCAAGTCTAGTCCTAATTGAGTGTATAGCCAGACTAATCCCTGGAGTAGTAGGAAAAAAAGACTCTGTGGAGAAAGAATCTTTTTCTTCAGGACTTTTAAAATATCCTTGTTATACCAGACCCAGGGATTTTATGGGGTTAAAAGTCCCAGAGGTTCTTTTAAGCGGAAACCATATGGCTATAGAGGTCTATAGAAGACAAAAATCCTTAGAATTAACCCTCAAAAAACGTCCTCACCTTTTAAGACAAACTCAGCTTTCTCAAGAGGATTTAAAGTTTCTGGCTAATCTTTTAAAAAAACAAAGGGTCTATCTCTTTTTACTCCATTATCCGGTTTACAACAAGAGAAAAGAGGTAATTACTTCAGCCATTGCCAACATTGACCTTCACGATTTGGGACGTCTTGGAAGGACCTATGGATTAAAAGGGATCTATATAGTTCAACCCCTTGAGGACCAAAGAGAGTTAGCCCAAGAACTCTTAGACTTTTGGTTGAAAGGTGGCGGTGCTAAATATAATCCCTTGCGTAAAGAGGCCCTTAAACTAGTAAAGATTTTCCCTACCTTTGAAGAAGCCTTAGATGCAGTGCACCGTCAGGAAGGAGAAAAACCTTTATTGATCGGGACAGATGCTTCTCCTAAAAAACCCCCTATTCCTATAGAAACTCTACAGAAGTTTTTGTGGGAAACACCTATAGTCATTGTTTTAGGAACTGCCTGGGGACTTACCGAAGAGTTTCTAGCAAAATGTGATTATTTCTTAGAGCCTATCTGGGGAAGGCTTGACCCATACAACCATCTCTCTGTCCGCTCAGCAGCCTCAATCATCATCGACCGTCTGTTAGGACTATATAGTTTCTACAAAAAATCTTATAAAAGAAAAGATTGATTTTTATCAAAAATAGGTTAATTCTAGATAATTTAAAATTCTAAATAATTTAAAAACAGAAACTGGAGGGCGTATGAAAAAAATCAACAAAGTTTTGATAGCCAATCGTGGGGTCCCTGCAGTCAGGATTATGAATACCTGCAGAGATAAAAAAATTAAAACTGTGGCTATCTATAGCACACCCGACAGATTAGCCTATCACGTCTTTTTGGCTGATGAAACAGTCCATATCGGAGAAGCCCCTCCTCACGATTCTTACTTAAACATGGAAAAAATCATTAAAGTTGCTTTAGAAAAAAAGTGTGATGCCATCCATCCTGGATGGGGATTTTTGGCAGAGAATGCAGATTTTGCAGAGTTGGTGGAACAAGCTGGGCTTGTGTGGGTAGGTCCTCCTCCGGAGGTTATAAGGCTTATGGGAGACAAAATCAGGGCCAAAAAAATAGCCCAAAGGGCCAACGTTCCGACCATCCCTGGTCTTTTGAACGTAAAAACGGTAGAAGATATCCTGAGATGGATGCAAGAAGATGAAGTAGATTTCCCTATCATGATCAAGGCTGCTTCAGGCGGTGGTGGAAAGGGAATGGTAAGAGTAGATACAGCTGAAGAGTTACCTGTAGCTCTTGAAAAAGCAAAGTCTGAGGCTAAAAAAGCTTTTGGGGACGATACTTTGTTAGTAGAAAAGTACATTCGAAGCGGTAGACACATAGAAGTACAAGTCTGTGCAGACAAATACGGACATGTAGTCCATCTGTATGAAAGAGAATGTACTCTACAGAGAAGAAACCAAAAAATTTTAGAAGAAGCCCCGTCTCCAAGCATATCTGATGACCTAAGACAAGAGATATGTTTTACAGCCGTAAGGTTGATGAGAGAAATAGGATACCATTCTGTAGGAACAGTAGAATTTCTTTTGGATCCCAAGACCAATAAATTTTATTTTCTTGAGGTTAACACCAGGCTCCAAGTAGAACATGGGGTAACAGAACTTATAACCGGTCTTGACCTGGTCAGCCTTATGTTTTCTATAGCAGAAGGCCATCCCCTTCCTTTTGAACAAGACGACATACTTCCCAACAGACATGCCATAGAAGTAAGAATTAACGCTGAAGACCCAAAAACCTTTAATCCTTCTTTTGGAACTATAACCAGACTTGAAATCCCTCAAGGTCCAGGGATAAGGGTTGCCTCTGGGGTTTATGAAGGGGCTGAGGTACCTCCCTACTACGACTCACTTATCATGCTGGTTATGTCAGCTGGTGCTGACAGGTCAGAAGCTATTAGAGTCATGGACAGGGCCTTGAGCCGAGGGTTAAGGGTAGAAGGGATAAAAACCATCGCTCCTTTGCTTTTAAGCATTATCAGGCATCCTGATTTTATAGAAGGTAAGTTTTCTACCAGGTTTATAGAGGAACATCATGAAGAGCTTCTTTCTATGGTAAAAGAAAAAACTGCAGATGATGAGGTCTTAAAGATAGCTAAATATATAGCTGAAATCTCAGCCTTAGGACCCCAAGACTGGATGTAAAAAATATACCTCAAACCATGGAGGGGAAAGATGAACTATATTTTTGTAAAACCAGGTATGAGCCCAAGAGAAATAGTACAAAAAGTAAGAGAACTCCCTGGCGTATGTTTTGTTTCGGTTGGTATGAGAGATGCAGGTCAGTCAGATTATAAAAACAGACTAAGGATTTACGATTTAAAAACCCTTGCCCCTTATTATAATGAGATGGGACTCTTTGCAGCCGAATGTCATGGAGGGGCGAGATGGCACGTAGGAATTATGAATCGAAGAGAAAGTCCCTTCGAAGAGATAGCAATTTTAAGAGAGCTCATGCCTAACGTACTTTTACAAACCCTTATACGAGAAACTAACATGTGGGGTTATCGACCATACCCTAAAAACGTCATAGAGTATGTAGTAGAAGTGGTAGACATAGATGTCTGGAGATGTTTCTCTTTTTTAAACGACATAAGAAACATGCGCCCTGTAGCTGAAGTGGTGATGAAAAGAGGAAGACTTTTTGAACCTGCCATCTCTTATACCGTTGCCCCTTGGTTTGACACCAAATATTACCTAAAAGTGGTTGACGAAATAGTAGATCTCTGTGGTGGGGTAGACGAAATAGTTCTTTGTATCAAAGATATGGCTGGTGTAGGAACGGTATCTTCGGTTACTGAATTGATAGATAGCATCAAACAAAAATATCCTGATTTGGTGATCAACTACCATCGTCACATCACCGATGGACTTGCCATCCCTGTGCTGTTAGCAGCTGCCAAAGCAGGAGCTAAGATCATAGACGTAGAAGAAGATACCCTGGTCAGGTTTTATGGACATTCCCCTATCTTGGCCGTAGAAGCTATATTTAGAGAAGAAGGAATCCCAGTACATCTTAACAGAAAAGCTGCAGAACAGGCAGTAGAAAAGGTTAGAGAATGGATCAGAGACTATGACTGGGCTGAGTCTCCTTTTAAAGGTTTTGACCATATGGTTACCAAACATAAAATGCCAGGAGGTGCCTTTCCCAGTTCTTTTGAACAGGCAGAAAAAGGCGGGTTTCTTCATCTAATGCCTTACATCCTTCAAGTAATGTCTTTATACAACCAAATAGTAAAATACTTTGACGTAACCCCTGGCTCCCAAATAACCTGGGTAACCTGTAGTGGTATAGTCAACAGATATGCCAAAGAACAGGGAGAAGAAGGGGTTAAACATGTCATCAAACTTCTAAAGAAATTCGTAGAAGAGAAAAATCAGGATTTTTCTGCCATGGAACCCTGGGAACAGGAAGAGCTTTTACAACTTTTCAAAAACGCACCTGGAGATTTTAAAAATCTCATCCTTGGTCATTACGGGAGGATGCCTGTAGGATGGCCAGCTGACTGGGTATATCAGAGCACCTTTGGAGACGAGTGGGAAAATAAAATAAAAGAAAGAAAGGAGTCCTCCCCTGTAGAGGCTATTCCTGATGAAGATCTAACCGCTTTAAGAAGAAAACTGGAAGAGGAGCTCGGAAGAAAGGCCACAGAAGAAGAGTTTATCCTGTACCTTATGCATCCTAAGGATGCCTTAGATTTCATAAAATTTAGAGAAAAATATGGAGATGCCCCTTTATACCTTCCCACCAAAGTCTGGAGAGAGGGCCTTAAAAAACCAGGAGATAAGGTAGAGTTTATCTATGAAGGTAAACCTTACTGTATAGAATTAGTGTCCATAGGTGTAGAAAACGACGGGATCATCCATGTAGTATTAAAAGTAAACAACAAGACCAGGGTTTTTGAAGTGAAAACACCAAGAGCTAAAAAAGAAGAGGTGAGAAAAGCAGTAAGACCTAATGAAATAGGTGCTCCTATTAGCGGAACAGTTTGGAGAATAGGCAATCCAAAAAGAGGCACCCTTAAGGTTGGAGACATCGTGCATAAAGGAGAGGAAATCGCTAACTTAGAATCGATGAAAATGGAAAACCCTGTGTTAGCACCTTTTGATGCTCAAATCGTAGAAATTTGTGTAAGGCTTAACCAGATGGTAGAAGAAGGCCAACTGCTCTTTGTGCTTAAACCTTTAGAAAACAACGCTAATATAGAAAACACAGGAGAATCCAACATAGAAAAATTACCTCATTAACCCTTGATTTTTTAAACCAAAAGTTTTATAAATTTAAAAAAAACCCTTTTAAAAGGGGGGCTTATGGATTGCATATTTTGCAAAATCGTTAAAAAAGAAATACCGTCTAAAGTCGTTTATGAAGACGAAAAGGTAGTAGCTTTTCATGACATAAACCCTCAAGCTCCTTACCATATCTTGGTAATTCCTAAAAAGCATCTTTCTACGTTGCTTGACCTAACCGAAGAAGACAAGGATTTAATCGGGCATATCTATCTTGTTATCAACAGATTAGCCAAAGATTTAGGGTTTGCTGAAAGAGGATACAGGGTGGTTGTAAACTGTAAGGAAGAGGCAGGGCAGACGGTATTTCATCTACATTTTCACTTACTTGCTGGCAGAACTATGGGTTGGCCTCCAGGCTAAACCTTTTTATTTTAGCTAACTTTAGCCCCTGGGGCCATTTCTTTCTCAGGGGTCACCAAGCATAATCCCTTTTCATCTTTGGCTGCAAGAAGCATACCCTCTGAAAGGATTCCTCTGATTTTAGAAGGTTTCAGGTTAGCCACAATAATTACCTCTTTACCTATCAATTCCTCAGGTTGATAATACTGGGCTATTCCTGAAACAATCTGTCTTTTTTCTGGGCATAACACTTCTAACCTTAAAAGTTTATCTGCATTTGGGACCTTTTCTGCAGCGACTATCTTCCCTACCCTTAAATCTATTTTTCTAAACTCATCTATAGAGATAAAACCTGTCTCTTCTTTCTTTTCTTCTACCACCTTTTCTTCCTCCTTTGGTTTATCTTCTATTCTTGGAAAAAGAGGCTTCCCTTTTTTAGCAGCCGCTCCTTCTTTTAACCCCTTAAAATTAAAAACCTCTTCCCAAGAAAGTGGCCTTTCATAAGACATATTTTCAAGTAAAATCTGAGAGGTTTCAGGCATCACCGGAGAAAGGGCTATAGCAAAACTCTTGATAACTTCAAGTAAAACCCTAAGAACCGTTCCTGCCCTGTCTAACTCTCCTTTTTTTATAAGACTCCAAGGGGCCTGTCTGTCGATGTAAACGTTACCTTCTCTGATGGCTTCCCAAAGTCTTTCTAAAGCTCTATGAAACTGAAGTTCAGAAAACAACTTATGGTAATCTTCTAAAGCTGTCTTCACCATGTCTAAATAAGCCTGGTCCTCTTCTGTCAGCCCGTTTAAAGGGGGGACACAAGAGTTAAAGTATTTTTCTGTTAGGTTTAAGGTACGATAAACAAGGTTACCATAGTCATTAGCAAGGTCTGCGTTTATCCTGGTGATAAAAGCTTCAAAACTAAACTCTGCATCATAACCAAAAGCCATCTCTCTAAACAAGAAATACCTTAGCTGGTCTTTACCGTATGTTTTGCTCAAGGTTACAGGATCTACGATGTTTCCTAGGGATTTAGACATTTTTAACCGATCAACCAGCCAGTATCCATGCACAAAAAGCTTTTTGTATACAGGTAATCCCAAGGCTTTTAACATGATAGGCCAATAAACTGCATGGGGTTTAAGGATGTCTTTGGCGATAAAGTGATGAGACTCCTTCCACCAGTCCTCCCAATTTGGGTCCTCTGGATAACCTATTCCTGTAAGATAGTTTAAAAGGGCGTCAAACCATACATAGGTTACGTAGTCTTTATCAAAAGGAAGCTCTATACCCCATTCAAGTCTTTTTTTAGGACGAGAGATACAAAGTGGAGGAAGCTCTTCTTCTAACATATGGAGTACTTCTTCTTTGTAAAAAACAGGGTATATCAGGTCATTTTTTTGAATGTAGTCTTTTAACCAAGAACGGTATTTTTCCAAGTTAAAAAAGTAGTTTCTCTCTTTGATAAGTTCAGGGGTTTTTTGATGGTCTTTACATCTTCCTTGTTCGTCAAGTTCTTTGGTCGTCAAAAACCGTTCGCAGCCAACACAGTAAAGCCCCTCATATTCATCCTGATAGATTTCTCCTTTTTCGTAAAGTTGCTGCAAAACCCTTTGTACGGTCTTTTTATGGGTTTCTTCAGTAGTCCTGATAAAACGACTATAACCAATCCCAAAGTAATCCCAAGTTCTTTTAAAAGATTCACTTATCTCATCAACTAAAGCTTGAGGAGAAAGTCCTTTATCTTTAGCTGTTTTCTGGATCTTATCCCCGTGTTCGTCTGTACCTGTAAGAAAAAATACCTGCCAATTTTTAAGTCTGTAAAACCTGGCAATCCCATCTACTATCAACGTGGTATAGGCATGTCCTAAATGAGGATAAGCGTTTACGTAGTAAATTGGTGTAGTGAGATAGATCCGCATCAATCCTCCTCCTCTTCAAGGTTCTTCAATTGATCTTCAACAGAAAAATCTTCTAACTGCTCTAAAATGTAAGACTTTAATTCTTCAACAGGTAAGGTAATAACTTGACCATCTTTTGTTTCTAAGTAAACTAATCTTTGAAAAAAGTGATATTTTAAAACCCGATAAGATTCTTCATTAATCTTAATCTTACTCCCAAGCTTAGGTAAATTTTCTAAAAATTCTCTATATACCTCCATCTCATAACTTAGACAACAAAGCAACCTTCCACAAGGACCTGAAATTTTATTAGGGTCAAGGTTAAGCCCTTGTTCTTTGGCAAACTTAATAGAAAGAGGGGCAAAGGATTTTAAAAACCTGGCACAACAAAACTCTTTTCCGCAATAACCTATACCACCCAAAAGGGCTGTTTCGTTTCTTACCCCTATCTGCCTCATCTCTATTCTCATCCTCAAAGCCCTGGCTAACTCCTTTACCAGCTGCCTGAAATCAATCCTGCCCTCTGCGGTGTAAAAAAAAATGATCTTGCTTCTATCAAAAAAACAATCTACCCTGACAAGATTCATCTCAAGTCCAAGCTCTTTAGCAAACTGGAGGCAAAACTCTTTGCCTTTCTCTTCCAGTTCTAACTTTTTCTCATATTCTTTGATTTCTTTAAGGGTAGCCTTTCGCAAAACTACAGGAATTCCTTCTACATCAAAGGAGATTTTATAAGAAACCTCGGTTAGTAAACAAACCTCCTTTCTCCCATCAGGCATCTCTACCAAAACATAAGTGCCTTTAGGAAGAGGCTTGAAAAGTTTTAATGCCATGTCAGGATATCCCTGTTTTAAGGTACCAGCACTCAACCAAACCTGAACCTCTTTATTTTCCATCTAACCTCCGATAGCCCTCATAGGTTTTAAAGTAGAATTTAATCTATGCCCTTCGGGCTTTACTTTTAGTGCCTGAAGAAACAACTCTTCTAAGGAAACCTTCTTTTCTCTTAAAGCGGTTTTTAAGTTTATCTCATAGTCTGAAAAAAGACAAGGCCTTAACCTTCCGTCTGCGGTAATCCTAAAGCGATTACATCTATGGCAAAAATGTTCAGAAATAGGAGAGATAAGCCCTATTTTACCCTTAGCTCCCTCCCATCTAAAAACCTTCGCAGGACCACCACCTACTGAATCAGCAGGTAAAAGAGGCCGGTATGTTTCCAATGTTTTTTTGATTTCCTTTGTGTCCACTATATGGCTCTTATCCCAAAGGGAATTTCCTCCTATTGGCATAAACTCGATAAACCTTACCTCTATCGGTTTTTCTAAGGTAAGCTTAGCCAAATCTAAAACCTCTTCGTCGTTAAAACCTCTAATCACTACCACGTTAACCTTTACCGGGGAAAAACCTAAATCTAAAGCCAACTCTAAACCTCTTTTTACCTTTGAAAACCCATCGACCCCTGTGATTTTATAAAATTTTTCTGGGTTGAGGGTATCTAAACTAAGGTTTATTCTTTTTAAACCTGCCTTTTTAAGTTTTTCCCCAAGCTCCTCAAGAAAATAGCCGTTGGTGGTAAGACTTAAATCTTCTATCCCTGAAATACTGGCAATCCTTTCTACCAGACTTTCTATGTTTTTTCTCACCAGAGGCTCTCCTCCGGTAATCCTTACCCTTTTAACCCCAAGCTTAGCACCTACCTTAACCACCTCTTCTATTTCCTCAAGCCTAAGAATTTCATGGTGTGGCAACCATTTCCAGTTTTTATGGGTAAAACAATAAATACATCTAAAATTACACTTATCGGTTACAGAGATCCTGAGATACTCTATTTTCCTTCCAAAAGGGTCTATCAGCATAAAGACCTCTTTTTCAATCCCTTGTAAATCTCTCTCGCCTGGTTAAAAACCGGAATAAAGGCCTGGTAGTCTGGATAAGTCCAGGGAAGACTGATAAAACTTTTATCCTTGTATATCAAGGTAACTTCAGCAAATACTCCCCTACCTAAATAAATCCTGTGAGCATAATCTTTAAAGGTGGACAAAACTACCTTAGAAAGTTCCACATATCCTGGGTCAAGGTTAACCTTTCTTTTCCCAAATTCTGTGGTATAAGAAAGCTCTATCTTGTAACAAATATGTTTTAACTCCACCAAAAAATCAGGACTTTTCAAATTTTCAAAAAAATAAAACCTCTTTTTTAGATTTCTTCCCATTTCTTTCTCGTAGTAATGGGTGAAAGAAGAAAAGTCAAAAGCTTCAGAGGAAAAAATTACTCCTCCAAGCTCTGAGGTTAAAGGAGTTAAAGCCTGTTCTCCTATAGAAAAATCCTGAGTAGTCAGAGCTATAAAGAAACAGACAGGAGCTGGTTCTTTAGGATGGCTCATCTCAAAAACTTAAATCTTCAAGTTTTAAAGCCTCTTCTACCAACATCACCGGGATGTCTTCTACTATCGGATAAAGTAGTTTACAGGTCTTGCAAACAAATCCTTCTTTATCCTGAAAAACCAAAAACTCAAGCTCGCCTTTACATTTAGGACAAGCAAGTACCTCTAAATAAACTCTAATTCTCTCTTGTTCCATAACCTACATAATATCATGTTTCAAATTTTACGCAATTTTTCCCCGACCTTTTTGCTAAATAAAGGGCTGAGTCTGCTCGTTTTATTAAATTTGAGATTTCTTCTTCTAATTTATATTCACTTACCCCTAAGCTTATGGTGATTTTAAGTCGATGGATACCTATTTCTAAATCTTCTACTGCTTTTCTTAATTTTTCTGCTACCAAAACTGCATTTTTAAGGTCTGTTTCTGGTAAAACTACGATAAACTCTTCTCCTCCCCAGCGCCCAACTATATCCTGCTCTCTAAGCTGACCTCTAAAAGTTTCAGCAAGAACCTTCAAAACCTCATCACCTACGTCATGCCCATAAAGGTCGTTTATCCTTTTAAAGTTGTCTATATCTATTATAATTACTGAAAAAGTTTGTTTGGTCTCGCTGGCTTTTTCTTTAAGATTTTCTAAAACCGTAACTATAAACCTTCTGTTAAAAAGCCTGGTAAGTGGGTCGGTGATAGAGTCCCAATAAAGTGCATCTTCTAATTTTTTTCTTAAAGTTATATCCCAAAAACATACGACTGTTTCAACGACCTTTCCTAACTCATCTCTAACATGAGAAACCTTAACATTAGCTATCAAATAAGACCCATCTTTCTTTTTAAGCACCATATCCCCTGTAAATTCCTCTCCTTTATAGATAGCCTCACATATCGCACACCTGTCCTCTACCGGCTCTACAAAAACCTCATGGTCCCTCTTTCCGATCAAATCTTCTTCTGAATACCCTAAAAGTTTTAAAAGTTTTGGGTTTACAAAGTTAATCTTAAACTCTTTTACCGTATAAACAGCACTTTCCATGAACTGAATAACCGTATTAAATTTTTTCCGTTCCAAAAAGCTTTCCCTTGCTTTACGGTTGGTGTAAAAAGAAATGAAAAGTATCACCAGTAATAAGAGGGTGTAAATATAAACATTCCTATAAAAATCTCTATATAACCCCTCTATCCCCTCTGCCCTCTGGATGATTAACAAATACCCTACAGTTTTTTCTTTAAAATCCTTGATAGGAAGGGTTACTACCTCATAAACTTTTCCTTGTTGTTTTAACTCAACAATATGTGGCTTATCTGAAGATATGGCCTTTTTAAATTTAAGGTCTTGCTGTAAACCGTGTAAGGTACTACCACATAAACTGTCATTTCTAAAACTTCCCTGGTATTCAACCAAGTCTTCTCCAAAAAAACTGTGCGAAAACTGAGACTTATATGGTTCTTCAAGTTTGTCTACCGTCTCTTTTTTATTAAAAATCAGCCTGAAACAAGCTCCTGGGTTTAGCTGATAAACCAACTTTTCAAAATGTTTTAAAGAAATGATAAAATCAACACCTCCTAGGTAATCCCCTCTTTCATCAAGTAAAGGAAAAGTATGTCTAAAACCACTCAGCATTTTTCCTGTAGAAAATCCAAACACAGGTTTTTTGTGTGTCATTACATAAACCACGTCTTCTCTATATTGAGTAAGATCCTCTCCATAAACAGAAGGATTATAAAATCTTAAAAGACTCCTTCCTTCTTGAGTATGAAAATGAAGGTCTATTTCTAAACTGACAAGGCTTTTGATAAAAGGCAAAAGAAACTGATAGATCTTCTTTCTTAAGACCTCTTCATTCTCCTTATAGGTTGTAAAAATGTTTTTTATGTTTTGAGAGGCTCCTATCCCTTGGGCATAAAGGGAGGTTAACTCTTTCATCGAATAAAGGGTCGAATTATACATCGCAAGCTTATGGTCTAAGTGGTTTGAAAAAATAGTTTGCTTTTGCTTCTGAAAGTTATAATAGATAAACCAAATACCTAAAGTCCAGCCAAATAAAACTGAAATCAGAATTAGAATGTAAGATTTATAAGACCGTAAAAAATCTTTCATAGTTCCCCACACAATAACATCGAATTACAAAAATTCAAGAAAAAATTTTTCACCATCGAACAAACCACTATGGGTTAAAGGATAGGTTTGAGGGCTTTTTGAAGGATTGCTAAGAAATCCTTTAAAGACTGATAAACCTTTTCCAGATCTTGCTCTTCAGAAAAAATCACCTTTTTAGTGGTTAAAAGGACTTCCTGGTCTTCTGGGTCGACGGCTTCTACAGCTTTTTGCCAGATTTCTTGGAAAGATGGAGGTGTGTCTGGAGGAGTTATCTGAGAAAGAGACCAAAGGGCTTTGAGCCCTGTTTGGAAAATTTCTTGAGCCTTTTTCCTAAATTCCTCTGGTTTTTGTTTGTAAAGATGAAGGTCTTTAAATAGATCTTGGGCATATTTATGATAAGTTCTTGCTCGTATAAAATAAACCATTTCTAATCAGAAGGCTTTTTCAATACCTCTTCGCCCCATTTTCTGTAAAAATGTTTAGATATCACCTCATCTGCTATCTCACAAATCTGAAAAAGGGTCTCTATCATATCTAACATCTCTTCTTGTCCATCCTTAGGTCTCATCTCAAAATCCTCTATAAAAGCTCCACTTTCTAAATATTCTTTAAACTCCTGAAGTTTTTTAAGAGTAAGCATCTATACAGCCCTCTCGATATATTCGCCTGTCCTGGTATCTACCTTTATCTTGTCCCCTTTGTTGATAAAAAGTGGTACTTGAATGACAGCTCCGGTTTCAAGGGTAGCCGGCTTGGTAGCAGAACCAACGGTATCCCCTCTAACCCCTGGCTCAGTATCTATCACCTCTAACTCCACGATGTTAGGAAGGTCTATACCTATCACCTTCCCCCGATAATAGATGATATAAACATTTAAGTTTTCTTTGAGAAACTTTGCTGCCTCCCCTACTTCTTCTTCTCTAAGGTAAACCTGGTCATAATCCTCTAAATCCATAAATACATATTGTCCTTTTTCCTTGTATAAAAACTGCATCTCCTTTTCTTGTAAGTCAGGTTTTTCAAACTTTTCTCCTGCACGAAAGTTTACCTCAAAAACCCTTCCAGTAGTCAAGTCTTTTAATCTAGTTCTAACCGTAGGCTGGTTTTTGGAAACCTTGACATGCTGAAACTCTAAAATCTCGTAGGGTTTCCCCTCCCATTCTATTTTTAAACCTCTTCTGAAATCTGAAGTAGTATAAGCCATAGCTTTACCCCTCTTTTCTATTTTTCTCTAAATAAGAAGGTAAGGGGGTTGCCCAGGATTCATCATCAAAATAAAGCTCTTCAAGATCAGCAGGAACCTCTATGTCTAACACTTTAGGATCTTCTACAGCTTCAAACCTAACAAAACAAGACTTATACCAATCTACCTCTGGCATCGACAAATCAAACTCCCTCATAATCCTGTAAGTCCGGTAAAAATCCTCCCATTGATTTTCTTCCTCAGGATAGGTGGTAAAATCCCTTAGAATATCAGTTAAAACAAAACCTGAGTCCAAGATAAACTTTTGAAAGTCATACCATTTTTTTAACGAAGCTTCTCGATGGGTAAACCCTATATAACCCACCGATCCCTCACCTTTTAAAGACTGGATACATCTGTTTACAAAAAGTTTTAACCCCTTCTGCGTCTCTACAGGGTCTGTGACAAATATATCAAACTTTTTACAAAGCTCGGCGGGAAGTTTTTCTATCACGTTGTAATTATAGACCTCTATGTTTTGATAACCAATCAGGTTTGCTTTTTCTTTGATAAATCTGTTAATCCTTTCGTCTATTTCTACCACCACTATCCTTTTTGGTAGTTTAGTAAGAGCCATACTGAGAGAGATTAAATCGTCATCTCCTAAGATAAAAACCTCTGTCCCTTCAAGATCACCTCTTTCATAGATAAAAGCGGTCCTTTTGACTGTATCTTCTGGTTTTATAAAACCCTGGTCAAAATCACTGGTTGGTAAAGGACGGTCCTTAGTAATCTCTATAAAATCTTTTAAAACCTGCTTCCAAAAAGGACTTTGTTCAAAGGGAGAGCAGAAAAGACATCCTGGACTTTCATATGGAAAAATTGGTAAACTCTCGTCAGCAAGATAAAAATAAGGTTTTTCATATTTTATTTCACCTTCTTGAAGAAGCTGCTTAATAGCTTCCAAAAAATCTACCAAATGGGCATCTTGATAGTTTATCAACTGCCAAAAAGATGCCTTCTCTTTAGCCAGTACTCTTAACACTTGTTTTTTAATACGCTCTAAACTTTTCACTTTCTAACCCTCTTCGAAAATTTTTATGTATATGTATAAAAAGAGACCTAAATAAGGTTTTAACCCCTGGTAAGATTGTTTACAGATAGAGAAACAAATTGGTTGCGGGGGTGGGATTTGAACCCACGACCTTCGGGTTATGAGCCCGACGAGCTACCAGACTGCTCCACCCCGCGATCTTTCAACCTGTGCTTTATAATATAATAAAAGTTTTAAATATGTCAAGGCTTAAAGAGGTTTTTTATGATTAAAAAAACCTTGAAAGAATCTTTTCTAATTTTATCTTTTTTTAAAAAATACCTGACAAGGGGGTAAAGTTATGGGTGCCAAAAGGATACTGATGTTGGTGGGAGACTATGTGGAAGATTATGAAGCTATGGTTCCATTTCAGATGCTTCAGATGGTGGGGCATCAGGTCGATGCAGTGTGTCCTGGGAAAAAACCTGGAGATGTGGTAAAAACAGCAGTCCACGATTTTGAGGGAGACCAAACCTATTTAGAAAGAAGAGGGCATAACTTTAGGATCACCGCAGATTTTGATAGTATAAACCCAGAAGATTATGATGGCCTTGTAATACCTGGAGGAAGAGCTCCTGAATATTTAAGGTTGAACGACAAAATCATCCAGATAGTCAAACACTTTGCCGAAAAAAACAAACCCATCGCAGCCATATGTCATGGGCCTCAACTACTCACCGCAGCAGACGTGATTAGAGGTAAAAAGCTTACGGCTTATCCAGCAGTAAAAGCTGAAATAGTGCTTGCTGGTGGGATATGGTGTGACGTAAACGAAACTTTTACTAACGTATGCGTAGACGGAAACATCGTTACTGCCCCCGCCTGGACGGCTCATCCTTGGTGGATGGCTAAATTTCTTGAACTCTTAGGGACAAAAATTGAACCTTAATAAAATAATTATAAAAGGGGGGGAGTTCTCCCCCCTTGTTTATCTTAAAGCATCCCTTCAAAAAGTTGTTGTATTCCAAAGGGGTCTTTGAACTCCTGCTCTGGCCTAAAGTTAAGTTTCTTTTCACCTCTGTTGTTAATATATTTAGAAATCTCAAGGTCTATTTTTGCAGGAACCTCTACTCCTGCTTTAGCCAGAATAGTTCTTAAAAGAGACTCTGACTTAGAGGCAAATCCTAAAGCATCTGTTAAAATCCTCATAGCCTCTGTGGGGTTGTGAAACCCTACTGAATTTTCTGCTCCTACAAAGATTACCCTATAGATAGCTTCTAAATAAAGGTCCTTAGCTTTGTTGTATAAAGTCTGGTCTATGGTCTTCCCTTGAGTTTGAGCCAGATGCACCTTCTCGAAAAGTTTGGCTGCTACCGCTGTCTGATATCCAGCCCTTATATAGGCAGAAATCGTCCTATCCTGAATGGCAATCACTTGCTGTTTTAACCAATCAGCACTTTGAGGATGGCATTGTTTACAAGACCTCATGTTATCTTTTAGAGGACTCATTACTCTGTGTTCACTTACCTTATAGCTTCCCATCCTTTTGTAAGGCATATGACAATCAGCACAAGAGACTCCTGCATTCCAGTGCACCGAGTTTCTTGAATAAAGCTCAAACTCAGGATGTCTGATAAAAGCTAACTTAAACCCTGTAACCGCCTGTTTCCACTCTCCATAAGCTGGGTTGCTCTTTAGAACCTTGATGATATTTTCTATACTAATATCTCCCCATTTACTGCCTTGCCAGGGGAAAAAGATACCTGTAGGCTTCATATCCTGATCCCTTGGGATTACGTAGGTAACATGGCATTGAGCACACACCAAACTTCTCATCTGTTGATGGGTTAACCCTTTTTCATCTATTCCTAAATCCTTTAAAGCCTTCCCTAAAGTAAATGCCCATCTTATATGGAGGTTCATCGTTTTAGGGTCATGACAATCTAAACAAGAGCCACCAAGGTTTCTGTGTTTTTCTGGTATCCAACTCACGACTTCTTTAATAGGCGTATGGTAATATTTAGCCCCATACTGTTTTTCAAGGTCAGCAGCATAGGGAGTCTTACAGGTCAGACAAACTCCTCCAGGTTTAGGCCTTGAAGGGTCTATCTCTTGAATGTCTATCATCTTGTAATAATGTGATCTTGGTTCGTTATACTCTATACCAAAACCCCAGCCATTATAAAGCACAGCCAAAAAAGGAAACTCTGAAAGTCTATCATACACTATTTTATCAGTATCCCAACCTCTCTTATACTTGCTTAAGCCTGCAGGAGTAGGTTCAGACTCTTTTTTCCACATTTCATAGTGAAGAGGGAAAGCTTTTCCCCATACCTCTGGGTCTATTTCATTTTCAGCTATCTTAAAAGCTTCCTGACGGAAATCTTTTGCTTTTTCAGGAGGTTTACAACCTGCTATCAACGAAACCAAACCCATAAGGGTTAAACCTAACCACAAAGACTTTCGTTTCATCTTATCCCCCCTTATATTTTATTTTTCTAAAACTTCTAAACTGCTACTCAATTTATGTCTTACCTTTACATGACATTCCCAGCAGTTTCTGTCTTTCACGTTTATCATAGAAACCATATCTTGATGACACCTTATACAATTTTCCTGAACCAAAACTTTACCATGAGAAGATAGGGTAATTTCTTCTGGTATAAGATTTAGGTGAAACTTTACCAAATCCTTAGTTCCGTCAACACCTTTCCAAAAATAATGTCTGAGTTTATTGTCATGAGGAAGATGGCAGTCTATGCAATTAAGTTGATTATGCAACCCGGACTTTCTTAAAGATAGGCTCTGGTCTTCCATCACATGACAACTTGCGCAATAGGAATTTTTACTGGTATAGGCAACAAGCTTAGGCATACCTAACAAACCCACAAACAAAACCACCCCTAAGAAAACTACCCCTATAGCTACCTTATTTTTCATAAGGCCCCCTTAGAAGATTTAAGCATCTTCCTATAAAATTCTAAATATAAAAAATCTTTTAAAATTCTTTGACTTAGATCAAGAAAATGGATTTTACAGGTTATTCCTTTTTAGCCCGGGGATGGGACTTAAGATAAACTTTGAGTAGATGTTCGTAACTAACCTTGGTGTACATTTCTGTGGTAAGAAGGGAAGCATGTCCCAAAAGTTCCTGAATAGCCCTAAGGTCAGCCCCTGAGTTTAAAAGATGGGTAGCAAAAGAATGTCTTAAAGTATGAGGATGAAGGTATTCTATTCCATAACTTTTTCCTAAGGTCTTAAGTATGTATCTAACCCCCCGATCGGTTAACTTGTCTCCCTTTGAGTTAATAAACACAAACTCATGATTTTTTCCTAAGTTTAAAAGTACTTTTTCTCTTTCTCTCAGATATCTTTCTAACAGCTGTTGTGCCTTCTTGCCAAAGGGGATCATCCTTTCTTTATTACCCTTTCCTATGACCCTTAAAAACCTAAGTTGCAGGTTTAGCTGGTTAAGCGTTAGATTGGTAAGCTCTCCTACCCTTAAACCACAGCCATAGCCAAGTTCTAAAATCGTCCTGTTTCTAAGACCAAGAAAACTATCCTCTTTTACCTGTTCTATCATCTGGTTCAGTTCTTCTTCTGTAGGAACACGAGGAAATCTTTTTAAGACCCGAGGGGTTAAGAGATAAAGGATTAAGTTTTTAGGTATGACCTCTTTTTTAGAAAGAAACCTAAAAAAGCTTCTTAAAGCACTTACCTTCCTTGCGATGGTAGTGGGTGCTTTTTTAGTTTTTTTAAGGTTCGCAAGATAAAGCCTTAGATGAAAAGGCTGTAAATGTTTAAAATCTTTTATGTTTAAAGCCTGGTAATGATTCAAAAAATCTTCTAAATCCTTTTTATAGGCCTTTAAAGTCTGAGGTGAATAGTTTTTCTCTACTTCTAAATATTTTAAAAACTCCTCTAACCATCGGTTCATAGCATAACTTCTTCAATCTTAGCCAAGAGTTGTTCTACAGTAAAGGGTTTTAAAAGCAGTTTAAAACTGGGAAGTTCTGCCAGAGATAACAAATCTCCTGTCAAAAACAAAACCTTTAGGTCTGGAAATTTTTGTTTTAAATTCTGGTAGACTTCAAACCCTTTTATTCCTGGCATATGATAGTCGGTAATAAGAAGGTCTGGAGAAGAAATTTTATCAAGGTTTTTTTCTAATTCTTCATAGTTAGAAAAAGCCCAAACTTGATGCCCTTCTCCTTCCAATATTTCTTGCATACTTGTTAAAATTTCTAGTTCGTCTTCCAGAAGGATGATGTTAAGTTTTTTGATCTCCGATTTTTTCAACGGGCTTAATAAGGTCACACTTAGCGCAGGAACATTGCCCGAATTTACGTTTGGATTTATCAGAGGATTGCTTAATAAGGTCACACTTAGCGCAGGAACCCAAATCTTAAAGGTTGTGCCTAAGTTAACCTTACTTTCTACCTCTATTTTTCCACCCAAGCTTGTGATATGATTTTTTACCAAGAAAAGGCCTAAGCCACTGCTTTCCTTTTTGGTAGTAAAAAAGGGCATAAAAATTTTTTCTAAGTTTTCTTCAGGTATACCACATCCGTTATCTTTTATCTTGATTATCAAGTATTTCTTTTCAAGGGTTTTTAAAGATAGTGCTATTTCTATCTCTCCTTCGTCTTCGATGGCATCCTTAGCATTGCTGATAAAATTTAAGAAGATATACCTCCAAAAAGTTTCTTCTCCTGGGACAAAAACGTTTACTAAAGACCCTAAAGAGAGCTGTATTTGAATTTTAGGTCCGGCAATGATCTGAAAAATATCTAAATTGTTTTTTAAAAAAGAAACCATTTCTAACTGAGAAGAAAGGACATCTCTTATTCCTTTGGTATAATCTATAAGCAAACGGTTAAGGTCAATCCAAGATTTTAAGGTTTTTTCTGCCAAAAACTTATACCTTTTAACCTCTTCTGGTTTGTCTACGTTTTCCTCTATGTTCTTTAAGTACTTAAGGGTATTTTGCAGAATGTTGTTAAAATCATGGACTAAGCTTCTTAAAAACTCGGAAAACCGTTGATTTTTTTCCAACTCTTCTATCTTGGTTCTTAATTCTGTCAGCTCTCCGGTGTCTTTTCCTACCATCAAAATAAAAATTTTCTGTGGAGTCAACTCTACCTTATAAAAAAAAGCCTCCAACGTAATAATCTTACCTTCTCTGGTTAGAAATTTAATTATAGTTTTATGCTTATGCTTTTTTAAAAGTTCTTTTTTTAGCTCTGTCAGGAAATTAGGATGGTAGGCTAAAAATCCCCCTATTCCTTTTTCTAGAAGCTCTTCTTTTGTGTATCCTAAATTTTCTTCAGCCACCTTGTTTAAATAAACTACCTTATCCTGTTCAAGAATCATCACATACAAATCTAAATCTCTAGCACACTCATCAAGATTTAGGGTTTCTACAATCTTTTTTAGCTCTACCATTTCTAAACCCTCTCTGAGAAATTAATAAACTATTTTTTTAGTTTAGCAATATTTAAAAGAAAAAAATTTACTAAAACTAAACTTAATACATAAAAACTTACCAGCCATCCTACACCTACCTTTTCTGCAAGTACCCCTGCTAAAAAACTCCCTAAGGGATGAACCCCTAAAAAAGAAAGAGTAAAAAAACTCATCACCCTACCTCTTATTTCTGTAGGGGTATTTTCTTGAAGGTATGAGTTGGCTATCGGATAAAAATTAGTAAAAGAAAAACCTAAAAAAAGACAACAAAAAAGAGCCAACCACCAAATTTTAGACCACACCAACCCTAAAGCCCCTAAGGCAAAAATACAAGTAGAAACCCAGAGTTTAGAAAGTTTGTTTTTAACTTTCCCTAAAATTATATAAACCGAGCCAAGAATAGCCCCTATACCTACCATAGAAGAAAGTTGACCAAACTCTTTTCCGCCTCCTCCGAATAATTTGTCAACAATTATCGGAAACAAAATGAGAATAGAAGCTCCAAAAAAAGTAAAGCTAAAAACCATACCTATAACAGCAGGAAGTGCTCGTTGTTTTCTAAACAAAGTAAAAACTTCTTTAAATGCTTCTATAAAATTTTTCTTATTTTCAAGGTCTATCTGATAGGATTTTTGATATTTGATAAAAAATAAAAGAAAGAGAAAAAAAGGTAGATAAGAAAGGGCATTAAAATAAAAACATTGATAAAGCTGTCCATAAGTAATGATAAGACCTGCTAAAAAAGGACCAACCATCCTGGCTGTATTAAAAGAAAGAGCCTGGAAAGATATAGCTTTGGTAAGGTAGGTTGACGGAACTATTTCGCTGATAAACACCTGTCTCAAAGGGGTGTCAACAGAGGCAAGACTAACAGCCAACATGTTTATCAACACTACCAGCCAAAAACTTAACCTTCCCTCTTGAGTAATGAAACCCAACAAAACTGAAGGCAAAATCCCTAAAAACACCACCCATGTTAAAAGTTTTTTTCGGTCAAATCGGTCTATGATTAATCCTGCCAAAAAACTAAAAACAAAAGTAGGTAAAGAGTTAAACAAACTAAAGATACCTAAATAAAAAGAAGACCGGGTTAGCTCATAAACCAGCCAAACAATAGCGGTGTTATAAGTCCAAGAACCGGTAAAAGAAATAAAGTGTCCTAAAATAAAATATCTGAAATTTTTAATCTTAATAGGATTTTCAGAAAGGTCTAAAAAAGCCAAAAAGTTCCTTATACCAATTTCCATTTATTTTAAAATTTTAGCTTTATTTTCTAAAATAGCAATCTGTTTAAGATAAATCTTAAAAAAAACACCTCTCAAACCCATCAGACGATAATCTTTTCATCAATACACTACAAACCTTCAGTTTTAAACTATTTTTAAAAATTTTTAAAATTTTAAAATTTACCCCTTTACAAATAAATTTTTTGAGGTTAAGTATAACTAATAGAAAAACTTAAAGGAGGTTTTAGTAACATGTTTAGAGGTAAGGTTAAGTGGTTTGATGAGAAGAAGGGGTATGGTTTCATTTCCAAGGATGATGGTGGAGATGTGTTTGTGCATTACTCTGCCATCGAAATGCCTGGATTTAAAACCCTTAAAGAAGGACAGGTAGTAGAGTTTGAGGTAGTCCAAGGTCCTAAAGGCGAGCAAGCTTCAAAGGTAAAGGTCGTCAACAGCGGCAATCCAGGAAGATCACCTAAAAGCTAATAAACCATAGTCTGACTTTTAAAATCACTGAAGGGGGGCCTCCTCCCTTCTCTTTAACTAAATGCGGAGTGCTTGGTTTCTGGTTAAGATTAATCCTTCTCAGATTGCCTTTCTCAAGTTTATCCTTGAAGGCTACGACCATCTCTCAAGTTTAACCATCTTAGATCCTAAATCTGGTTTAACTAAAATCTATTTTCATCCTAAAAATCTTGTTTTTATAAACGAATTACTGGAACATCTTAAAGAAAAACTTGAGCTTGAAATATTAGAAACCTCTGTTAGTGTTAACTAAATGGAATCTTCAAAAACTTTTTAATAGAGGTGATTATGAAGGTTCCAAGGGTGATGTCTACTCAACATCCAGACAACGTTTCCATGCCTTTTTTTGCAGAACATCCTGACATGTCAGGTGAAGACGAGATCCAAGAGGCCTATTATGCCTTTTCTCATTTAGGTTGCGACGAACAGATGTGGGACAGTGAAGGCAAAGAGGTAGACGACTTTGTGGTCAAAAAGCTTTATAGTAAATATCCTAATTTTTTTAAAAAGCATCTTTTAGGCAAAGACTGTTTTATCACCCTTAGAATCCCTAACCCTACTGTGGAAAAGGATGAAGCTAAAATCTTGGTTGAGGCTTTAGAAAGTATACCTCGGTCTATGGATGCAGCTCGTATCTTTTTAAAAGACCATCCTCCTCCAATTTTTGAGGTAATACTTCCGATGACCACCTCAGCCAAGGAACTTAACAGGGTTTATTATTATTATAAAAACTTTATCGCTAGTCTTCAACATCAACCTATTTACCCAGGAGACATCACGGTAGCAGAATGGGTAGGGGAGTTTTTACCTGAAAGTATTAATGTTATTCCACTTTTTGAAAACATCGAATCCTTTTTCAACATAGATCAAATCTTAGAAGAGTATATCAAAGACAAAAATCTGCCCTATCTTCGGGTGTTTTTAGCTCGATCTGACCCAGCATTAAACTATGGGCTTATAAGTGCAGTTTTAGGGGTTAAAATTGCCTTAAAAAAATTAGAAAGTTTTGCCTTAAAGCATGATGTAGAGGTTTATCCTATATTAGGGGTAGGAACCCCTGTTTTTAGAGGGAACTTTTCTCCTTACACCGTAGAAAAGGTTCTTTCTGAGTATTCTTCGGTAGAAACCTTTACCGTTCAGTCTGCCTTTAAATATGATTTTCCGGTAGAGGATGTAATTTCAGGGATCAAAAAAGTAAAAACTTTTATAAGACATCCTATTTCAGACGTAGACATTAAATTTTGTCAAAGAATAATCCAAAAGATTTCAGAAGAGTATAAAGCTACCATCGCCCCGATTGCTCCTGCGATAAACGAATTAGCCAAATTTGTACCAAAAAGAAGGATGAGAAAACTCCATATAGGCCTTTTTGGTTACTCAAGAAGCCTTCATGGGATAGTGCTCCCAAGGGTCATAAGCTTTTGTGCTGCCTGTTATTCTATAGGTCTTCCCCCTGAAATCTTTGGGTTAAACGCTTTAACCAAAGAAGAGTTACATGAACTTAAAAACTATTACCACAACTTAGAGTTTGATTTTTCTAAAGCTCTCCAATATTTTAACCCAAAATGCTTAGACCTTATGCCTGAAGAGGTCAAAAACAAACTTATCAAAACCCTAAACCTTCTAAACACCTTAAATCTTAACTATGAGCCAAACGAGGAACATAAAGAAGTAACTTCTACCCTGCTTAAAAACCTTAAAAAAGGACTTTCTTCGCAAGCCACCAGCTTGATAGTAGAAGCAGGTTACCTGCGTAAATTTTTAGGTTAAACTAACCGAAAAAACCTTTACTCCCAAAAGTTAGGGAAACGTAATCTTTGCTGAAAGGCCAGATAGGCTAACTGCCTTAAAAGATGGTCTGCAAGTACGATTCTAACCATAGCCTCTACCACAGGTACAATCCGTGGTATTGCAGAAACATCATGTCTTCCTTCTATGATAAGGTCTAACTCTTCTTTTTGGAGATTTATCGTCTTTTGAGGTTTTCTTATACTGGGGATAGGTTTTACCGCAACCCTTAAAACTATATCTTGCCCTGAAGAAATCCCTCCTAAGATCCCTCCGGCATCGTTTTTTAAAAATCCATAAGAAGAGATAGGGTCGTTATTTTCAGAGCCTTTAAGTTGAGCAGCCTTAAAACCAGCTCCCACCTCTACCCCTTTTACCGCCCCTATACTCATCAAACCCTTAGATAGATCAGCCTCAAGTTTATCAAAAACTGGCTCTCCCAGTCCTGCAGGCACTCCCCTGGCTAAAACCTCTACCACCCCTCCTAAAGAGTCTCCCTCTCTAACTGCTTCTTCAATCTTTTGGCACATCTTTAAATAGGCCTCCTCATCAGGGCAGTAAAGATGATTTTTATAAATAAACTCAAGGTCTCTTTTTTCAGCAACTACCCCACCAAGAGCAATGGTATATGCTACCACAGATATCCCATATTCTTCAAGCACCCTTTTAGCTACAGCTCCGGCAGCTACCCTTACCACCGTTTCCCTTCCGCTACTTCTTCCTCCTCCTCTGTAGTCTCTAAAACCTCCGTATTTCATATGATAGGTAAAATCTGCATGGCCTGGTCTAAACACCTCTTTAAGCTGTTGATAGGCAGAAGACTTTACGTCGGTGTTATACACTAAAATCCCTATCGGAGTTCCCGTCGTATATCCTTCAAAAACCCCAGAAAGAATTTCCACCCGATCCTTTTCTTTACGAGGGGTTTGCCCGATAAACTCCTTAGACCGTCTTTTATCTACTTCTTTCTGAATATACTCCTCTGACAAGGTTAAACCAGGTGGACATCCCTCTACCACCGCTCCAAGGGCCTTACCATGAGATTCTCCAAAGGTGGTAACCCTAAATAAAACCCCAAAACTATTTCCTGACATGTCTTTTCCCCTTTATTTTCTGTTTTTGTTTATTATAATTCTAAACCTAAAAAAACAAATCAGAAGGCCTATGGTAGTTGCTATACTCCCTGCTGCAGGAAAAGGAGAGAGGCTGGGAGAATCCCTCCCCAAACAGTTCTTAGACCTGAAGGGAATACCTCTTTTAGTAAGAACCCTTTTAGCCTTTGAAAAAGCCCCTCAGATAGACGGGATAATCATAGCTACCCACCCACTTTATTTAGAACATACCGAAAACCTGATCAAAAGCTTTAACCTCAGAAAGGTGTTAAAAATAGTTGAGGGTGGCACAACCAGACAGAGGTCAGTTTATCAAGCGGTTAAAATAGCCCCTCTAGAAACAGAAGTCTTCCTTGTGCATGATGCCGTAAGGCCTTTTGTTCCCGAATCCCTTATAAAAAGGGTGATAGAAGCTACTCGTTCTTATGGAGCCTCTGTCCCGGCTATCCCTGTAAGGGATACCTTAAATTTAGTGAAAGATCACCTTGTGAAAGCTAACGTGCCCAGGGAAAATCTGTTTCATATCCAAACCCCTCAAGGAATAAAGGCTAACCTTTTGAAAACCTGTCTTGATGAGGCCATAGCCAGGGGGTTAGAGTTCACAGACGAAAGTTCTCTTTTAACCTATTTTGGCCATCCTGTTTATGTAGTAGAAGGTTCTTGGCTAAACTTTAAAATCACTTTTAAAGAGGACCTTATCCTTGCAGAAAAGTTAATTGATTGTAAAATAGAAACATTATTTTAACCAAACTTTATTAAGGATTGCTTTGTTTTCATGAGGTTTAACTGGATAGGTAGCTTACCAGAAGACCCAAAAGAGTTTTTGTCGGTAGTTAAGCAACAGCTGAAACTGCCTTTAGAAGAGGCCTTTAAGCTTTTCTATCTTACATTAAGGATAAAGGCCTCAAGTGATAGCCCGGTTTATAAATTTTTAGAGCGCACCCCTACCGGAATAAAGTTTGACGAAATCGGGAAAAGGGAGTATTTACTTACCCTTTCTGTTTATGCCTTAAGGGAGATCATTTCTCAGCATATAGACTTGAAACTAGTTAAAAACCTTTATCTTCTTCTTTCTAAAGAGCTTCCTTCTGAGTTTTTAAAGGACGTTTCTCCCAAACATTCCATCGTTGTGTCTCAAGATATCCTTTTAGAGCTTTTAACCACGGCAGGAAAAACCGAGCTTCCTGCCTTTTTAAAGGCTAAGCACATAATCTTTAACCTGAGGATAGATGGTAACAGCGAAGATTTATTAAAAATTACCCCCTATCTTACCAACTTTTTCTTTGTTTTTGAGCCTAAACCTAAAGAGTTTTGCCTTTACACCTCATTTTCTATCTCGGAATTTGTTCTTTTTTCGATAAAAACTGAAAAATTCAAGTCAATACAACCGGAAGTAGAAAAGACCTTAGAAAAGTTTAAGGCCCTTTTCCCAGAGTGTTTTGGAGAGTTGTAAAACAACCTCAGTAAATCTTCTAAGGAGGAAAAGATGGGGAAACCTTTGGCTTACAAAATTTTAGAAAACCATTTAGTGTCTGGGCGTTTAGTGCCTGGAGAAGAAATCGCCATCAAGATAGACCAAACCCTTACCCAAGATGCAACCGGGACGATGGCTTATCTTGAGTTTGAAGCCATAGGTATAGACAGAGTAAAAACAGAACTTTCGGTATCTTATGTAGACCATAACATCTTACAGAGTGATTTTAAAAACGCAGACGACCACAGATTTTTACAAAGCATAGCCAAACGTTATGGAATTTGGTTTTCTAAGCCAGGGAATGGGATCTGTCATCAGGTGCATTTAGAAAGATTTGCCAGGCCTGGTAAAACCTTGTTAGGTTCTGACAGCCATACCCCTACTGCAGGCGGATGTGGGATGATTGCCATAGGTGCAGGTGGCCTTGATGTAGCCATGGCTATGGCAGGAAAGCCCTTTTATCTCAGAACTCCTAAGATAGTAGGAGTTTATTTAGAGGGAAAACTTCAGCCTTGGGTAACAGCAAGAGACATTGCTCTTTATCTTCTTTCTAAACTTACGGTAAAAGGTGGTTTAGGGAAAATTTTAGAGTATTTTGGCCCCGGGATAAAGTATCTTAGCGTACCTGAAAGGGCTACCATCTGTAATTTAGGTACAGAAATGGGAGCAACCACCAGTATTTTCCCATCTGATGAAATTACCCTTAAATGGCTTATAGCTCAGGAAAGAGAACAGGACTTTGTAGAACTTTTGCCTGACGAAAACGCTCAGTATGACGAAATCATAGAGGTTGACCTTTCCAAGTTAGAACCTCTTTGCGCCTGTCCCTCTTCTCCTGACAACGTAAAAAGGGTTGCAGAAGAGGCAGGTAAACCTGTGGCTCAGGTTATCATAGGGTCCTGTGCTAATTCTTCGTTAAAAGACTTGCTAGTTGTGGCAAAGGTACTTGAGAGGTATAAAGTTCATCCTGAGGTCTCCTTTGAGGTAAACCCTGGGTCTCTTCAGGTGCTTGAAAACCTGGTAGCACTTTCAGGATTAAAATCCCTGTTAGAGGGAGGCACAAGGCTTCACCAAAGTGGATGCTTAGGTTGTATCGGTATGGGGCAAGCCCCTCCTACTAACTCCATCTCTCTAAGAACTTTTACCAGAAACTTCCCAGGACGTTCTGGCACAAACCCTGATTTCGTATATTTAGTCTCTCCTGAAACCGCGGTAGCCTCTGCCATCAAAGGGGTAATAACCGACCCAAGAGAATTAGGAGAATATCCAGAGGTAGTTCTTCCAGAAAAGTTTATTATAAACGACACCCTTCTAATACCACCTCTACCAGAAGATGAGGCAAAAAAAGTAGAAATCATAAGAGGGCCTAACATAGCTCCTCTTCCACCGTTTGACCCTCTTCCTGAAACCTTAGAAGGGATTTTTGTGTTAAAGGTAGGAGATAACATCACAACCGACCATATCATGCCTGCTGGAGCCCAAATTTTACCTTTAAGAAGTAACCTACCGGCAATCAGCCAGTTTGTATACAAAAACGTAGACCCAGATTTTGCTAAAAAATCTTTAGAGCTAAAAGAAAAAGGATTGGCTGTAGGGATTGTAGGAGGAGAAAACTACGGGCAAGGTTCCTCAAGGGAACATGCAGCCTTAGCCCCAAGGTATTTAGGGGTAAGGGTAAAATTGGCCAGATCCTTTGCCAGGATCCACAGAAGCAACCTGATTAACTTTGGAATCTTGCCTCTTACCTTTGAAAACCCGGCAGACTATGAAAAAATCTCTCAAGGAGATAGTTTTATCATAGAAAACATTCGAAACTTGATAGAAAAAGGGGAAAAAAGGGTTAAAATTATAATCAAAGGGAAAGGTGAGGTTTGGGCCTTAGCTGAACTCACAGAAAGGGAAAGAGAATGCATATTAAAGGGTTCTTTACTCAATTTAGCCAAAGCAGGGTAGTCTGGAGTTTTTCCCTAATAATTTTAGGGTTATTATTAGGGCTGTTAGGTATCCTTTTTCACCCTGCTGTAAAACCTGTAAAAGTTTTGGCTAATGATCCTTTGCTTAAACCTTATGTAGAAGACCTTAAAAACCGCATAAAAAATGACCTTAAAGGGAAGGTTCCTGAAGAATACATAGAAGAGGTTTTTTCTTCTCCTGAGCTTGCCTATCTTCCCAACCTGATGATAAAAAGACTTACCTGGAAAGAAACCAAATTACCTTACCATCAGTTTTTAGAAGACCAGAGGGTTGAGCGGGCTAAAAACTTTTTAAAAGAGAACTTAGAGTTTCTCGAAAACTTAGAAAAAAACTTTGGGGTTGATAAAGAGGTAATAGTGGCGATTTTATTGGTTGAAACCAATCTTGGACAAAACACCGGAAAATTTCCTGTATTTAACGTGTTTTTTAGCCTTACCCTTTCAGGTAATAAAGATTTGCTTAAAAACTTTGTGTATGACGAAACTATTTCGTTAGATGACGAAAGAAATTCAAACATCATCGCTAAAAGAAGTAACTGGGCTTATAACGAGCTTTTACACTTTCTTACCATCTGCTATCAAAATAAATGGGATCCTTTCTCTATCAAAGGGTCTATCTTTGGAGCCTTTGGTTATCCCCAGTTTGTACCCAAAAGTTACGTAATCTATGGTTACGATTGGGACCAAGACGGCAAGGTAGACCTTTTTAAGATGGAAGACGCCTTAGCTAGCATAGCCAACTACCTAAAAAAAGAAGGCTACAACTTGAACGGAACAGTAGAAGAGAAAAAAGCTGTTATCATGAAATACAACATAAGTGAACCTTATGCTAACACCGTTTTAGCCATCGCAGAAAGGTTAAAAAAAACAGAACAAGAAGCCTCTTCACAAACAGAACAAAAGGAAGCGGAAAATCAAGAAAAAAATTCAGAAAAAAAAGATGAACCTAACAATCGATGAAGTAAAGTTTCGTGTTCAAAGATTTCAACAATTACTTAGTCAACACCACATAGATTTAGCCTTAATTGTCACACCTCTTAACATCTTTTATTTTAGCGGAACCTTTGCCAAAGGATTTCTTTTGATAAGCCCTAAGGAAGTTAAGCTCTTAGTAAATCGTCCTTGGGAGAGGGCTAAAAAGGAAACTTTAATTCCCTGTGAACCCATAAAAAGCCTAAAAGAACTACCTTTAATCATCTCTTCTCTTCGTTCTAAAGGCTCGTTAGGCATAGAAAAAGAAAACATCCCTGTAAGAGATTTTTTAAGATATCAGGCACTGCTTGAGGGTTATTCTTTTATTGCCATAGATCAACTTATCTTAGAAACACGGGCGGTTAAAACCCCCTATGAGATCGAATGTATCAGAAAAGCAGGAAAGATGCTTGATAAAGCTCTTAAAAGGGCTTTACCTCACTTCAAACCAGGAATTAAAGAGTTAGAAGCCAGTGCTATTTTAGAAAAAGAACTAAGGATATTAGGTCATCCTGGACTTACTAGGTCTTTAAACGGATTTGAACTCACCTTTGGATACCTTATCTCTGGTAAAGAAGGTCTTAAAGCTACTCCCTCTTATACAGGAGAAGGAGGTGAGGGAGTACCTTGTTTTCCGGGAGGGGCAAGTTATAAGAAAATCTTAAAAGAAGATGAACCTATTCTTATAGACTTCAGTGGTTATCACCAGGGCTACTACATAGACCAGACCAGGATGGTTAGTTTTAAAAAACTGCCTTATGCCCATGAAGTTTATCAGGGAAGTCTTTATATCTTAAAGGAACTCAAGGAGTTCATAAAGCCAGGTTTAAACGGAGATGAGATCTTTGCTAAAGCTAAGGAGTTAGCTGAAAAAACCGGTCTTGGCAGTTATTTTATGTATTCTGACGGAGACTTAGGTTTTATAGGACATGGAGTAGGTCTGCAGATAGATGAACCTCCTGTCCTTGGGAAAAAACAAAAAATGACCATAAAAGAAAACATGGTGATAGCCTTAGAACCTAAGTTTCACCTCCCTGAGGTTGGAGTAATTGGTGTAGAGGAAACCTTTTTAGTCACAAAAGAGGGATTGAAAAGTTTAAACACCACCTCAACCAAATGGAAAATCCTAAAAAGGAGTGTGTGAGGTATGAGAAAGCCCAGGAACAGGATAAAAGTCCATACTAAGTTTATTTTTATCACAGGAGGAGTACTTTCCTCTTTAGGAAAAGGGCTTGCTGCGGCTGCTATAGGGGCTTTGCTTGAAGCTCGAGGATTAAGAGTTACCTTCCAAAAACTTGACCCTTACATCAACGTAGACCCTGGCACGATGAACCCTTTTCAACACGGAGAGGTTTATGTTACTGAAGACGGAGCTGAAACAGACCTTGACTTAGGACACTACGAACGGTTTACCCAGGCTCAGATGGGAAGTAAAAACAACTACACCTCAGGTAAAATCTACTATTCAGTTATCACCAAAGAAAGAAAAGGGGAATTCTTAGGTGGCACCGTCCAGATCATACCCCATGTTACCGACGAAATAAAACAAGCTATTTTAAGTTTAGCAGAAGACAACGTAGACGTAGCTATCGTAGAGATAGGGGGGACGGTGGGTGATATAGAAAGTCTTCCTTTTCTTGAGGCTATAAGACAGTTAGGATATGAACTTGGTAGAGATAACGCCCTTTTTATCCATCTCACCTATGTACCTTACATCAAAACCGCAGGGGAGTTAAAAACCAAACCTACCCAGCACAGCGTAAAAGAATTAAGGGCTATCGGAATTCAACCTGACATCCTTTTATGCAGGACTGACAGGTTTTTACCTACAGACATCAAGAAAAAGATAGCCCTTTTCTGTAACGTAGAAGACGATGCAGTGATCACTGCCAAAGACGTAGACTGTATCTACGAGATACCGCTGGTGTTTCATCAAGAGGGCTTAGATAAGAAAATCATAGAATACCTTAACATGTGGACCAGAGAGCCTGACCTTTCCCTTTGGGAAGAGATAGTAAAAATCTATAAAAACCCTGAAGACGAAGTAACCATAGCCATCGTGGGAAAATACGTAAACCTGAAAGATTCTTATAAGTCCCTTAACGAGGCTTTAGTACATGGAGGCATCGCTAACAAGCTAAGGGTAAACCTAAAGTTTGTAAATTCTGATGAACTTACCGAGGAAAACGTAGCCTCGATCCTTAAAGATGCCGACGGGATTCTTGTCCCTGGAGGGTTTGGAGTAAGAGGGGTTAAAGGCAAACTTTTAGCCATCAAGTATGCCCGAGAAAAAGGAATTCCCTTTTTTGGGATCTGTTTAGGGATGCAGCTTTCGGTGATAGATTTTGCAAGAAATGTCCTTGGGTGGAAAGAGGCGAACTCTACAGAGTTTGACCCCCAAACCCCTTATCCAGTAATCTATCTTATGAAAGAATGGTATAACTACCGTACAGGCAAGATAGAAATAAGAGAAGAGGGTTGTGATTTGGGTGGCACGATGCGCCTTGGGGCTTATCCTTGCAGACTTTTAAAAGGCTCGAAAGCCTGGGAGGCTTATCAACAAGATGAGATTTTTGAGAGACACAGACATCGTTATGAGTTTAACAATCGTTATAGAGAGGAATTAGAAAAAGCCGGGCTTAAGATCACAGGGACTTCTCCTGACGGAGAGCTGGTAGAGATAGTAGAGATCTCAGACCATCCTTGGTTTGTAGGGGTCCAGTTTCATCCTGAGTTTAAATCTAAACCTATCGCCCCCCATCCTCTTTTTAAGGACTTTATCAAAGCCTCTTATCAAAACAAGAAAAAAGGGGGTTAAATTTTGGTTGACCTTCACACCCATTCTACCGCCTCTGACGGAACCTTTTCCCCTAAGGAGTTGGTAATTTTAGCCAAGAAAGAGGGATTACAAGCCTTAGCCCTTACAGACCATGACACCACCCAGGGACTTAAAGAGGCCTATCTCACTGCTAAAGAGGTAGACCTTCCCTTTCTTTGCGGGGTCGAGATAAGCATTAAGTTTGAAGGACCAGGGCATTTTCATCTGTTAGGTTATTTTTTACAACCTGAAATCCCTGAAATACAATCTACCTTAGAGATTTTACAAAAAGCTAGAGACACCCGTAACCAAAAAATGATAGAAAAACTTCAACAAGCAGGAATAGATATTACCTTAGAAGAGTTAGAAGAAATCGCCCAAGGGGAGATAGGAAGACCTCATATTGCCAACCTTCTGGTTAAAAAAGGTGTGGTTAAAACCTTTGAAGAGGCTTTCCAGAAATATTTAAAAAAAGGGGCCTTAGCTTACGTACCTAAGGCCCTCCTTTCTCCTGAAGAGGCGATTAACCAAATTAGACAGGCTAAAGGTATACCTGTTTTAGCCCACCCTTTTACCTTAAAACTCTCTTATGCCGACCTTTATAAATACTTATCCTGGCTGAAAGATATAGGTTTGATGGGGGTTGAAGCCTACTATACCGAACATAACCAGGATTTTACCCGGTTCTTGCTTGAAACAGCCCAAAAACTTGACCTTATCGTTACCGGAGGAAGTGATTTTCACGGCGCTAACAAACCTGACATAAAACTCGGTAAAGGGCTTAACAACCTCTCTGTTCCTTTTTCCTGCTACCAAAACCTTAAAAACTTGCTTGAAAAAATAAATTAAAATCGTATATTTTTACTAAAATGATAAATTTAAGTCTTTAAGGAGGCTTGATGGAAAGGCAAAGGCTCATAGAGAGGATCCTTGAGCTAAAAGAAAAGAGAAAGGCCATCATTTTGGCCCACAACTATCAACCTCCTGAGATACAGGACATTGCAGACTTAAGAGGAGATTCCTTAGAGTTAAGTCTTAAAGCCAGTAAAACCGACGCTGAGGTTATCGTTTTTTGTGGTGTTTATTTTATGGCAGAAACCGCTAAAATCGTATCACCCAAAAAGAAGGTCCTCTTACCTGTAGGAAGTGCCTGTTGTGAGATGGCTGACATGATAACCCCAGAGGATGTGTTACGCCTAAAAGAGGCCTATCCAGATGCACCGGTTGTCACCTATGTTAACTCAACCGCTGAGGTGAAGGCTTTAAGTGATGTATGCTGTACCTCTGCTAATGCAGTAAAAGTAGTGGGAACGTTTAAAGAAAAACAGATTATCATGCTTCCAGACATGAACCTTGCCCGTTATACCCAGAGGTTTTATCCTGACAAAAAGATCATTTATTTTGAAGGTTTTTGCCCTTTTCATCATCTTCTTACCCCTGAAGAAGTGTTAGAGGCCAAAAAAGCTCATCCTGAGGCCCTTTTTATCGCCCATCCTGAGTGTAGACCTGAGGTTATAGACTTGGCAGACAGGGTAGCCTCAACCAGCGGAATGTTAAGATTAGCTAAAGAACTCCCAAATCAGGAGTTTATCATAGGAACTGAGGTAGGCCTGCTATACCCTTTATCTCAACAAAACCCTGACAAAAAATTTTATCATCCTGCCCCAGAAAAGATGGTTTGCCCCTCGATGAAAAAAATTACCTTAGAAAACCTTTTGTCCTCTTTAGAAAACCTTGAGTTTGAAGTGGTAGTAGAAGAAGAAATAAGGGTCAAGGCTTATAACGCTGTAAAAAAGATGTTAGAAATAGTCTAAAAAGGAAAAAATTGGTATGGGTTTACCCAAACTTACCATAGGAAAAATCACCTTAGATGTGCCTATCATTCAAGGAGGAATGGGGGTAGGTATCTCTTGGGAAAATTTAGCAGGAGCTGTGGCTAAAGAAGGAGCGATGGGGGTTGTTTCAGCCGTAGGTACAGGGTATCGCTTCCCTGAGCTGGTTAAAAAAGACAAATTTGGTAGACCCATAGGACCTGAAAACACCCACAGCCGAGAGGCACTAAAAAGGATTATTCAAAAGGCTAAAGAGCTTTCTCAAGGTAGAGGTGCGATCGGGGTAAATGTGCTTTGTGCGATCACAGATTACCCAAGGGTGGTAAGAGACGCTGCTGAGGCAGGGGCTGATGCTATCATCTCAGGAGCAGGGCTACCTCTGAAACTCCCAGAATACGTAAAAGGTTTTGACATAGCCCTAATACCTATCGTCTCTTCTGCCAGAGCTTTAAAGCTTATCTGTCAAACCTGGGAAAAACGCTACCAAAGACTACCAGATGCTGTGGTCTTAGAAGGGTCTCTTTCAGGAGGACATCAAGGGTTTCATAAAGAAGATTGCTTTAAAAAGGAATATCAATTAGAAAGTTTGTTACCAGAGGTGCTTGAAGAAGCCAAAAACTGGGGGGACCTTAAGGTTATCGTAGCTGGTGGTGTTTGGAGCTATCAAGATATCAAGAAATATTTAGAACTGGGGGCTTCAGGGGTGCAGATCGCTACCCGGTTTATCTGTACCTATGAGTGTGACGCCCCTCAAATTTATAAAGAAATACTCCTTAGACTTAACCCAGAAGACATAATCCTGATCAACTCTCCTGTAGGATATCCTTTAAGGGTAGTCAAAACACCTTTTGTAGAAAAATTCCTTGCAGGATACCGAGACTTTAAAGGTTGTGTTTCCAACTGTTTAACCCCTCAAAAAAGGAGAAAAGGCCTCTCAGGTAGGTTTTTGCATAGCTGAAAAACTGAGTGCTGCCTGGATGGGAAACTACGAAGAAGGCATCTTTATAAGCGGAGCAAACGGACATCTGCTTAAAAAACAAGGAATCATCCGTGTAAAAGACCTTATAGCCATCCTTACTGGACAAAAAGAAGACCCAACCTTGCAATAATCAATCCTGTGTAATTTTTGCATAAAACCCTCTGTGCAATTTTTGCAAAATACCTTTTTCTTAAAACCACTTCCTTAGTAAAACCCCTTTTAAAACCTCAATTTCAAACCTCAAAAATTTGGGCATCCTTTTTGCTAATATACAAGACAAAAAACTCTAAGGAGGGAGGTAGGTTATGAAAAAGGTATTAGGTTTAGTTGCTGCTTTAGCTCTTTTAGTATCTCCTGTTTTTGCAGCTGAACAGGCTGCCCCTGCAGCTGACAAAGCTGCTCCTGCTGCTGAAAAGAAGGTAGAAAAGAAAGCCAAGAAAGCTAAGAAAGCCAAAAAAGCCGCTAAGAAAGAAGCTGCTCCTGCAGCCGCTCCTGAAAAGAAGTAAGCTTTCTTAGACATTTTCCCCTGGGGATTACCCCAGGGGTTTTTATCAAATCTATAAGTTTTTGGGTTGGAAAGTTTGATTTTGTTAAATTTTTTGAATCTTTTTAGCCTTGAAGTATGTCTTTAATAATCCTTTAAACAACTTCGCAAGTTCAGGGTCTTTCAGGTTTTGTAAGGTTTTTTCAAGTTCTTTAACGTCTTCGGGATTTACCCTTAAAACCCCTTCTTTTGAGTTTACCAACTGTTTATTTTTAGTTAATCTTTCGAAGATCAAAGGATTTATTACTATCTTAAGGTCAACAAAAAGTGGTTTTTCTTTTTCAGGCGCTACTTTTTCAAGGGCTTCTATAATTTCTCTACCTTTTAGTTGAAGCTGTTGGAGATGGTAGTAGTCTGAGGTCTCTACAACTAAGGTACCTTCTTCATACCTTATAGGATTTGAGCATAAGGCTAATTCTCTGTCTAAAAGCTTAGGCCACAAAGACTTAGCCAGTTTCAAGGCTCGTATAGCCTTTTTAGTTTTGTAAGGAATAGGAAGAATTTGGAGTAGATGCTCGAAGGATTCCATCAGACTCCCTTTTAGGGGTTTATTTCTTTTAAAACTTCGTCTAAGGCTTGATAAACTTTCTGTTTTAAAGTTTCAAGAAACCCTTCTGTTTCAGCTTCAAACCTTAGGACCAACACCGGTTGGGTGTTTGAGGCTCTAACCAAGGCCCATCCTTCAGGAAATTCAACCCTTGCACCGTCTATGTCTACTACGTTGAGTCCTTCTTGTTTAAACTTAGCCACCAACCTTTCCACCACCTTAAACTTAACCTCATCTGGGCATTCAACCCTTATCTCTGGGGTAGCATACATAACCGGCAGTTCTTTAAGTATTTCAGAAAGAGGCTGTTCTGTTTGAGAAAGGATTTCTGCCAGCCTGAGAGAGGCATAAACCCCATCGTCAAAACCAAACCATTTGTCTGCAAAAAACATGTGTCCGCTCATCTCTCCTGCAAGAATAGCCCCCTCCTCTTTCATCTTGTTTTTTATCAAAGAATGTCCTGTTTTCCACATGATAGGAAGACCTCCCAACTTTTTCACCCCTTCAAACAAAGTTCTCGAACACTTAACCTCAGCGATAACCTTAGCTCCAGGATGTTTTTTAAGTAAAAACTTGGCAAACACATAAAGAAGCCTGTCTCCCCAGATGATGTTACCTTTTTCGTCTATCACCCCAAGCCTATCTCCGTCTCCGTCATACCCAAAACCAACTTCATACCCTTCAGAAACTACCTTTTCTTTTAGCCATTTCAGGTTTTCTGGAACGACTGGGTCTGGGAAATGGTGAGGAAAGTTTCCGTCTATCTCACAAAAAAGACACTCAACCTCACAGTTTAAACGTTTAAAAATCTCTGGTGCGGTCAGAGCACAAACCCCGTTACCAGGGTCAAGACATACCTTTACTGGTCTCTTAAGTTCAACGTTTGAGCTAACATATTCTATGTAATCAGAAAGTACATCTATGTCTTCTACTTTCCCTGATCCCTTTTCATAGTCTTCCTTTTCTATCAGTTCTCTTAAGGCCTGTATTTGTTTACCAAAAAGGGTGTCTTTACCTAAGCAGATCTTTAGTCCGTTAAACTCTGGTGGGTTGTGAGAACCGGTAACCTGTATACCGCCGTCAACTTCTGGCAAACGAAAAAGGGAATAATACATCACCGGAGTAGGAGTAAGCCCGATGTTTAAAACCTCTACCCCGGTAGATAATATTCCTTCGATTAAAGACCTTTGAAGGGCTTCTGAAGAAAGCCTTCCGTCTCTTCCACTAACCACCCTTTTTCCTCCACTACGTCTAACCATCGTCCCATAGGCCCTTCCTATTTCTCTTACTATCTCTTCGGTAAAATCTTCCCCCACCTTTCCGCGAATGTCATATTCCCTAAAAATATAGGGACTTACTTTCATTTTGGCCTCCTATTTTTTTTATTTTTTTATATCTATCGTTTTTTAAGTAGCTTAACCCAAAAAAGGTAGGTCTCTTGAGGTCCTAAAATCTTACAAGTCCCTAAAAATACGATGGCCCCTAAGGGTATGGCTGTAATAAGGTAAACCCAGCTGTTAAATCCCAAATGTGCTAAAAAAATTAAAATCCCACTTAAGGCTAAAACAGCTATCCCAAGGGTAAAAAGACTTCTTAGTAAAAATTTTAAAGGAATTTGTTTGAAAAGCAAGGAGCTAACCAAAAGCAAAAACATGCACTGAAAAACCATAGAAAGAGAGGTTCCTAAAGCTACTCCCTTTATCCCTAAGGTTTTGATGGTAAGAAGTATTACGGTTAAATTTGCAAACACTGAAAGGATACTTCCTAAGGAAGGAATGATCGTTTTACCCAACGAATAAAAAAGCGGGACCGCAGTTTTTGAGAGCCCGTAAAAAGGCAAAGACAGGGCTAAAATCTTTAAAATCTCTGCGGTGTTTATCGTATCTAAACTGCTAAACTTTCCTCTTTCAAAAAGCACCTCTACCACGGGCTGAGCCAAGAAGTAAAGCCCAACAGCTGAAGGTAAAGAAAGGCTTAGAGAAACCACCAACGCACGAGAAAAGGTGTCTTTGGCAGAGGCCAAATCTTTCCTGGCAACAGCCCTTGAAAGCTCAGGAAGTAAGGCCTGTGAAAGCCCTACCCCAAAAAGTCCTAAAGGTACATACATGATCCTGAAGGCATAACTATACCAAGAAACCGCCCCTTCTCCGCAAGAGGTGGCAAAAAAGGTGTTGATAAAGATGTTGATTTGTACGGCTGAAAGCCCAAGTATGACCGGTAAGATCAACCTGCAAACTTCTTTAAAATAAGGGTCCTTAAAATCAGGAGAAAACCTGAAAGAAAAACCTCTTTTTCTCACCTCAGGATATTGAAAATAGAACTGTAAAAACCCTCCCAAGGTGACCCCTACTGCCATGGCATAGATAGGATTTATGTTAAGGCTTATACACAAAAAATAGCCTAAAACCCCCACCAAAACTGAGGTTATGTTAAAGATACTTGACGAAAAGGCAGGTAAAAAAAACACCCCTAAGGAATTAAGCATTCCTGCTAAAACAGAGGAAAGGCTTATAAAAAGAAGAAAGGGCATCATAACCTGAGTAAGTTTTACCGTTAGGTCAAACTTAGCCGGATCTTTGGTAAACTCAGGGGCAATAAGCCCTACTATCCAGTCAGCACTAAACATCCCAAGGATTACTATACCCCCTAAAATTACAAGGAGGTTAGAAAGAATGACCTGAGCTATCTTAAAACTTTTTTCAGGCCCTTCTTTTTCTAAGGTAGAGCTGAAAACCTTAACAAAAGCTGACCCAAGTGCCCCCTCAGCAAAAAGGTCTCTTAGAAGGTTTGGGATGCGATAACCTACCACATAGGCATCCATACTTTTTCCTGCCCCAAAAAAATAGGCAAGCACCTGTTCCCTTACCAGCCCTAAAATACGACTGATAAAGACTGCTATGGTTACAGAGGTTGCAGACTTGGTTAAACTTTCTATCTTTTTCATTTTTTGCGTAAGCTTATGGTTGCTAAAATTTAATTGAGTTTTATTATATTAAAACGATTTTTCAAAATTAAAACCTAAAACAACCTTCTAAAAGAATAGGGAGGCAAAGTAGATGCCTATAAGCACTGTGGAAGAAGCGTTAGAAGATTTAAAGCAGGGTAAGCTTATCATCGTCGTAGACGATGAAGACAGAGAGAACGAAGGAGACCTTATTTTGGCTGCTGAAAAGGTAACCCCTGAGGCCATCAATTTTATGGCTAAATATGGAAGAGGTCTTATCTGTTTAGCCATCACCCAGGAAATCGCAGACAGGCTTCAACTTCCTTTGCAACCAAGAAGAGGGATAGACCCCTTTGGGACTGCCTTTACGGTATCTATAGACGCAAGGCATGGGATCACCACAGGTATTTCTGCGTATGACAGGGCTTATACCATAAAGCTGGTTATCGACGATAAAAGTACCCCTCAGGACTTTATCACCCCTGGTCATGTTTTTCCCATCATAGCCAGAAAAGGAGGGGTTCTGGTTAGGGCTGGGCATACAGAAGCTGCCGTAGACCTGGCAAGACTTGCTGGTCTTAAACCAGCTGGGGTTATCTGTGAGGTGATGAAGGATGATGGCACCATGGCAAGACTTCCTGACTTAGAAAAATTTGCCGAAGAATTTGGGCTAAAAATAATCACCATCAAAGACCTTATAGCCTACCGTATCCAAAACGAATCTTTGGTTAAAAGAGAGGTAGAGACCTTATTGCCTACTGCCTTTGGTACCTTTAAGTTGATAGCCTACTCAAACTTTATAGATAACGCCACCCACATAGCCTTGGTCATGGGGGAGATAGACGAAAATCCCATCTTGGTAAGGGTGCATTCTGAATGTCTAACCGGAGATGTTTTTGGCTCACTGAGATGCGATTGCGGGCCTCAACTTAAAAAAGCTATGGAAATGATAGGCAAAGAAGGAAAAGGGGTTCTCCTTTATCTCAGACAAGAGGGAAGAGGAATAGGTCTTTTAAACAAATTAAAGGCTTATAAACTTCAAGACGAAGGAAAAGATACAGTAGAAGCCAACTTAGCGTTAGGGTTCAAACCAGACCTTAGAGACTACGGAATAGGAGCCCAGATCTTAAGAGACCTTGGTATAAAACAAATAAGGCTCATGACTAACAACCCAAGGAAAATCATAGGACTTGAAGGGTATGGAATGAAGATAGTAGAAAGAGTTCCTATAGAAATACCTCCCAGACCAGAAAACTACAACTACCTTAAAACCAAAAAAGAAAAACTTGGCCACCTTATTTCCTGCTTAAAATAAACCTCTTTAGGGAGAAAAATAAATGCTTGACCTAAAACTGATAAGAGAAAAGCCTGAATGGGTTAAAGCCAGGCTAAGCACCAGGGGGCAAGACTTCCCTGTAGAAGAGATACTTTCTTTAGACCAGCAAAGAAGAGAGCTTTTGCAAAAAGTAGAATCCCTAAGACATCTGAGAAAAGAAAAATCTGAACAAATCGGCAGGCTTAAAAAACAGGGAAAAGACGAGGAGGCCAACCTTTTAGCTCAAGAGGTAAAAAAAATAGGGGAAGAGCTTAAGACCTTGGAAGCAGAACTCTCTCAGGTAGAAAACAACCTACAGGAAAAACTCCTCTATCTTCCGAACATTCCTCATGAAACCGTGCCTGTAGGTAAAGACGATTCGGAAAATGTGGTGGTAAAAAGATGGGGGGAACCTCCAGAATTTGAGTTTGAACCTAAACCCCACTGGGAAATAGGAGAAAATTTAGGGATTCTTGATTTTGAAAGGGCTGCAAAAATTACAGGGTCAAGGTTTGTGGTATACTTTAACGAAGGAGCCCTTTTAGAAAGGGCCTTGATCAACTTTATGTTAGACCTCCATGTTAAAAAACACGGGTATAAAGAGGTATTGCCTCCTTTTATCGTTAACGAAACCTCTCTTATAGGCACCGCCCAGCTTCCCAAGTTTAAGGAAGACCTTTTTAAGCTTGAAGGCTGGAACTACTACCTTATTCCCACAGCCGAGGTGCCTGTAACCAATCTTCACAGAGATGAAATTTTACGTGAAGAAGACCTTCCTCTTTATTATACCGCCTATACCCCTTGTTTTCGCTCTGAGGCTGGGTCCCATGGCAGAGATACCCGAGGTATCGTAAGACAACACCAGTTTAACAAGGTAGAACTGGTAAAATTTGTGGTCCCAGAAACCTCTTATGAAGAGTTAGAAAACCTTCTTTTGGATGCCGAAGAGGTTTTACAGCTCCTTGGACTACATTATCGTGTAGTAGCCCTTTGTACAGGAGACTTAGGGTTTGCCTCTGCCAAAACCTATGACATAGAGGTCTGGGCACCAGGACAAAAAAGGTATGTAGAAATCTCTTCCTGCTCCAACTTTGAAGACTTTCAGGCAAGAAGGGCCAACATAAGATATCGCCCTAAAGACGGAGGAAAACCCAGATTTGTTCACACCCTTAACGGTTCTGGATTAGCCATAGGAAGGACGGTGATGGCTATCCTTGAAAACTACCAGCAAGCAGACGGTTCTGTCCTCATCCCTGAGGTTTTGAGACCCTACATGGGAGGGCTTGAAAAGATAACCCCTAAGAAAGCCTAACGGACAGGAAAGATTTTATCAAAACACTCCCTGGAAGGGCAATATCCTTCTAAAAAGGCCTCTTCTAAACTTTTAAAATAAACCTTCTTTTTTATTTTCTTTGTCTCTGGGCAGTCTGGATGGTGAAACCTTTTAGATTGTTTATTTCCCACATAGACCACCCCTTGGGGTTGTTTATCAATTAGCGAGAAAAAACCCTTTCTCTTTTTTACCACCTCTGTCTGTAGAGGAAGAAGTTTATGATAAGCCTCTGCACTTCCTGGAAAATAACAAACTAGTGCCAAACCTTCTTTAACCAGTATTTCTGAAACTGAGGTTCCGTTTTCAAAATAAAGGTCCCCCAAAAGCCTGCCATAATGGTCTCTTTCCTTAAGAACAAACTCAACCCTAAAAACCTTCCCTTCAGTTAGCTGCCGGTTTAAACTGTAGGCCTCTTCAGCAAAAGGTTGAGGAGGCAATCCTTTACCATGGTTTAACTCAGGACTATCAACCCCTGCATACCTGAGCTTTTCTCCGTTATGAAGTAAAACCGTATCTCCGTCTAAAGCCCTTACCACCCTTACGGTATTTTCTGAAAGCCTTTCTTCTTTATCTTTTTTACAACCTGAAAGCCCTATCCCCCAGACTATAAACCACACCCAAACCAAAAAGGTAACCTTTATCCCACACAGCCTAAACCCTGACAACCTCATAACCCTCCCATATAAGACTTTTGAAATACTTATTTTAATTCAACTTATAGACTACAGGAAGGGTAATTTTTACGTCTACCGGTGGTACCGGGAAATATTTAGCACACCCCTGCAAAGTAGCAAGGGTATTTTCGTCTAAAACCTTATAACCAGACGATTGAACCACCCTGACCTCTTTTAATTCTCCCTGTCTGGTTAGCACAAAGGAAACTACCACCTTACCCTCCCATCCCATCCTTCTGGCTAAATAGGGATATTGCAGATGTTTTCTTACGATGTCAGAGATGATAGAAAACTTTTGAGAAAGAAAATGCTGGACTATCTTTTCATGGTCTTTTCTCTCCCCATAACCAGAACCTCCCCCCTGCCCCTCACTCGGTTTAGAAGTCCCTTCTTTAGCTGAGCTACTAACTTGAGAACCTACACTACCTGGTCCATGAGAAGAAGTCGTTTGAGAAAAAGTTTCCTTAGGCATACTACTCTCTTTAGATGGGACAACCTCAGAAACTGCATTTTCTTTCTTAGCAGGAGGAGTTAGTTCTTCCTTTAAAGACTGAGATTTATCTGGTTGGTTTTGGGTTGGTTGAAAGGGCTTTGCAGTTTTTTCAGTAGCTAACGCCTGGGTAGATTTTTCTTGGGTAAGCTGAGAGCCTGAATAGGCTTCAAGGTCTATTTCTATGTATTTAGCCCTTCCTATTTCACTTAACCTAAAAAATGTTAAAAAACTCAGCAAGATAAAAAGATGTATAAAAAAGGAAGTAGAAAAATGTTTTATCGAAACCATCTATCTTATTACTTCGGTTTTTATAGAAACCCGTTTTATTTCATGTTTTTTTAACAGGTCAAGGAGGTCAACCAGCCCTTGCACCTGAGAAGATCTATCTGCTAAGATAGAAACCTGAACCTCTCCTTTTAAACTCTCCACCAGGTCTTCAAGCTCTTTCAAGGTCACCTTTCTTCCTTCAAAAAACACCTCTCCCTCTTTAGTAAGGGTTATCTGATAACTTCTTATCTCAGAAGTCTCAACGTTTTTGGCCTTAGGCAGGTTGACAGGAATACTTCCCTGCACGATAAAGGTAGCGGTAACAAGAACTATCGTTAAAAGAACCAGCATGATGTCTACTAAAGGAATCACGTTTATGTAGTCAAACTCTTTTTCTTCCATCAAAACACCCCTTGGTTATCGATTAAACTGGATCTCCCATAAGGCTATCTTTTCTTTAACCTTTCTTAAAAGATAGTTGTAAAAAGCCGTAGAAGGTATGGCTACCAAAAGCCCCACAGCCGTTGCCTTTAACGCTAAGGCCAGACCTACCATGATCCTTTTACTGTCAACCATTCCTTCCTGACCGATGGTATAAAAGGTAAGCATAATCCCTAACACCGTTCCTAAAAGCCCGATATAAGGGGCGTTGGCACCTACGGTAGCGATCACATAAAGTCCTCTCGTTAAGTCCACCTCAAGCTCCTTAGGATGTTTGTAATTAGCAAGGTCAACCCTTTTATAATAACCCACTCTCTCTATACCTATCGCTATAGATATCACACTTAAAACCAGTAAAAACCCGATGATCCCATAATCTACCAACCAACTAAGATACTCCATCCTGCCTCCTCCACCTAATCTTATTTCTCGACCAAACCGTAAAAACTACCTAACACCAAAACACAAAAATTGTTAAAAAGTATTACTAAAAGGAGGTTAATACAGAAACAGTTTTTGTCAATAGGCAGTGGTGTTAGAAAAACAAAACCTTAAAGTTATATACCTAAAAAAACTTGCTGAAAGATTGATTCCCTACAATATTCTAATTAACCCATCTAATTTAAAACAGAAAAGGAAGTAGAAGTATTACAAATTAGATACCTTATGTTTTCACTACCCGAGCAGTATAGAAATTTTTACCCTAACGAGGTAGACGCGATAAACTCAACTAAACAAACACCATAAATTTTACCCTTGTCTTTGTTGGTTGAAAAATCATAGTTAAATGCTATCTTAAGATACAAAAAGGTGGTACCTTTGAAGAAGCTTGAGCTTTCTCAGACAGAGTTACTGGTTTTAAAAGAGTTGATTGCTGGGCTTCCGATTTGTGAAAAACCCTTTTTGGAGATAGCTAAAAAGCACAACCTTTCTCAGGAAGAGGTTTTTGAGGCTATAAAAAGTCTTTTCCAAAAAAAGGTAATCACCAGACTTGGGATCACTTTAAGGCACAACCTTGCAGGTATAGAAGGCAACGCCATGGTTGCCTGGAAGGTAGAAGAAGAAAGGGCAGAAGAGGTAGGCCAAGCCTTAGCTCAAAGACCCTATATCTCCCATTGCTACCTTAGAAAAACCTATCCTGACTGGCCTTATAACCTTTACACGATGGTCCACGGCAAATCCAGAGAAGAGGTTTTATCCCTTATAAAAGGGATTTCCGAAGAGTTTGGGCTTAAGGAATATGAAGTCCTTTTTACCCAAAAGGAAATCGTAAGAAAACACGCAAGGTATGACTTAACCCTATGAAAAAAATCCTCTTAACCCTCATCCTCTTTTTCTGTTTTATCAGCCCTGCGTTTGGGTTTAAGATGGCTAAGATCAAGGTTTACCGTTTTCAAGATCAGCTTATCCTGAGTCTTTTCTACCAGGATTTTCCTACACAGGAGATACTTTTGTCTCTAAAGGAACAAAAACATCCAATTTATCTCAATTTTTCCTTTGAGGTGTTTAAAAAACGTTTTCTCTTACCTGACGTTCTCATCCATAAGGAGTTATACGTGCAAAAGCTCTATTATAACCCAGAAGAAAACCTCTATTTTTTAGAAGACAACTTTGGAATACAAAGTTTTGAAAATCCAGAAGACCTGGTGTTAAAAATCCAGTTTTTAGACTCCTATCCCTTAAGGTTTCAGGTTAAAAACGACCTCTCAAACCTTTATCTTAAAACCAACGTAGAAATTACCTACCAAACCCATCTTTCTAAAGACTTAAGGTTTACCAAAAACCAGCATAAAATCCGTTTAAAAGCAGAAAACACCCTTCCTTTCGATGTTATCTACCGCAAGGATTAAGGCTTTTTGTAAAAAACACAAAGTTTTTTTAGGACTTCTGGTAGTCCTCACCTTTTCTCTATGGGTTGAGTTTAACCTTTTTGACTTTTCCTTGTTTTCTACCTCTCAAAAAAACCTTTTTCTGTTTTTCCTGTTTCAGATAAACCTTATCCTTATCTTACTTCTTCTTTACTTTATCTTCAGGTATGTCATCAAGATTTTCTATGAAATTCAGATAAAAAAGATATCTAAAAGCCTAAAAGTAAAGCTCTTTCTTATCTACTTTATCTCTATCGTGTTTCCTTCGGTTGTGCTTGTGCTTGGAAGTTTCTTTTTCTTTAAAAAAACCTTAGACTACTGGCTTAAAGAATTTTTCGAAGAAAGGGTGTTAACCGTTCTTCTAAAACCTGAGGACTACATAAAAGACATCGAAAGAGACCTTCTTGGCAAAGGGCAACAGATCATAAAGGATTATCTTTCCCAAACCGAAGAAATCAAAAGCTCTGTCCTGAGAGAAAGGTATCGTTATTTTATGAGGGTAGACTCTATAGAAGTTTTTGACTGGCAAGGCAACCTAAAAAAGAGAACCTATTCCTCTGAGATTTCTCAAAAGATCGGGATTGCCCCTTCTTTTCTTGAAAGACTAAAAGCCTCTAAAATCCCTCTTTCTGAAATCTCTCTGGTTAACTCAAGTCCCTATCTAAGGGTGTTTATCCCCTTTTACGACTCAAAAGGCCAACCCCTTATCTTAGCCATCGGTAAATTCCTAAGGTTAGAAGAGTTTTCAGGAGAAAAAGAACTGGTAGAAAAAAGATACTTTAGAACCTTTAAACAGTTTTTGATGACTGCAGGAGCTCTGGTTTTACTTTTGGTGGTTTTTGTAGGGGTATGGGTAGGAAGTAAACTTGGTAGAAACCTTACTGAACCTTTACAAAACCTGGTGATCGCAGCCCAAAAGATCTCTAAAAAAGACTTCAACCTGGAAGAACTAAAAGGCCTCACCCCTTTGGACGACGAGGTAGGAAGGCTGGTAGAGGCTTTTAACGAGATGACAAAAAAGATCAAAGAATACGAAGAGGAGGTCCAAAACTACAACCGCTACCTTCTTTCTGTGCTTGATCATCTGCCTGTAGGGATCCTGGTCCTTACCCCTGACCTAACCGTCAAGTTCTCTAACCAGAGCCTTAACCATCTTTTAAAAAACTATGAGGTTAACACCCCACAAGACCTGATAGACAAACTTAACCTTCCTGCCCTTTTATCCCAGATAGACCTAACCAACCCCTTTTACACCACCCTTTCCTGGTCTACAGGACAGAAGGAGTTTAGCTTAGGGATTACCCTTCTTAAGCTTGAATTTTTAAAAACCCACGAATATCTCTTGATCGTAGAAAACTTAGAGGAAAAGGAACGCCTAAAAAGGCTTTCTTTCTGGAAGGAGGTAGCCTTAAGGGTATCCCATGAGATAAAAAATCCTTTAACCCCTATCAAACTCTCTGTAGAAAGACTTAAAAGACAGCTTGAAAAAACCTTAGAAGGAGAGAAAAAAGAGGTCTTACTTAGAACCACCAACATCATCGAAAAATACATCGAAGAACTTCGCAAACTTGCCACCGACTTTCATTACTTTACCAAAAAACCTGAGCTAAACCTGGAAAAAGGCACCCTTTTAGAAAGCCTGTTAGAGGTAATCTCTCTGTATGAGATAGCCTATCCTGAGGTAAAGTTTAGGCTTAAGGTAGAGGACGAAGGAGAATGCTGGTTTGACAAGTTTCAGTTAAAAAGGGTGTGGGTAAACCTGTTTGACAACTCCATCAAGGCTATGCAAGAAAAAGGAGAACTCTCAATCTCCCTTGCCAGAGAAGAAGGCTGGGTAATCTTAAAAATAGAGGACACAGGAGAAGGAGTGCCTCAAGAGGTCGTGGAAAAGATAAACCAAGGAGACCTTTTAAGCCTGAAAGACTTAGGCACAGGCCTTATCATGGTATACTCTATCATAGACCTTCATAAAGGAACCATCAATTTTTACAGAAAGAAAGATAAAGGAACCTCGATCGTGATCAAAATTCCTTCTCAAGAAAACCTTGTTAAGGCAAATTAAGATAGAAAAGTCTTAAAAAATTCTGCAAAAAAGGTGTAAACACCAGCCCCAAGGGCTAAAAAAGGCCCAAAAGGAATTTCTGTTTTTAAGCTTAAGTCTTTAGATTTCCCTTTTAATCGATACCACAGAACTGCCAAAAAAAAGGCAAAAATCCCTGAAAAAGAGGCTATCAACACCACCCAGTAAAAACTTTTATACCCCAAAAAAGCACCTATCCCAGCCATCAGCTTAAAATCTCCCATCCCAAGCCCATCTCTTTTAGCAAAAAGATAGTAGACCTCGTTAATCAGAAAAAGAAGGCCTGCCCCTGCTAACATCCCAACCACACTTTCTTCAAAACCAACCAGAGGGTTTAACCCTAACAAACTTGCCGTAAGTCCTGCCAACATCAAACCAAAACTGAGCTTATCTGGTATTTCCTTAACCCTAAGGTCGATAAAACTTATCACCAGAAGGATTATCAACCAAACCCAGAAAACCAAAAAGGTAGCCCAGCCATACCAGGGTTTAAACTTTAAATAAGCAGCTACTCCAACCACCGCGGTTAGGACCTCTACCAGAGGATAGGTGAGAGGGATTGGATTTTGACAAAAAGCACATCTTCCTTTAAGCATAACATAAGACAAAACAGGAATGTTGTGATACCACTTAAGCTCAGTTTTACACCTTGGACAAAAAGACCTGACAGGCCTTAGTACAGACAAACCCTCTGACCATCGGTAGATAACCACGTTAAAAAAACTACCTAACGCTAAACTCAAGACCGCTATCAACAGGACCTCAATTAGACTAAACATCAAACCCTAACCAGACTGAGGATTTTCAACCTTTTGAGAGGTTTTCAAATATCTTTGATAAGCCTTTTTGGCCTCCTCTATGTTTAAAAGGGCTTTTAGATAATAGTTCCACACAGGTAAAAGCTCTCGTTCGATGTCCAGGATCTCTATCCCTAACCCTGGCTGTTCTTCTGTGCCATGATGTACCACCAGCCCATAAACAGGGATCACTCCTACCTCAGGAATTTCTATCTCAAAAAGAACCATCTTCCGTAAAGGAATAAGCTTATCGGTTCGGATAAAACATCCCTTGTAAGAAACATTAAGCACCTCGTATGCCTCTTCAGACCCCGGCAAATAAGCCTTAATCCTGGTAGGGCATCTTGGAAACCTTCTAAGGTCTATCATCACATATCTCCTTTAAAACTTCTGGGATTTTGTTAGCCACCTCTGAAGCCAGATACCCGAAAGGTCCTTTTTCAGAGGCAAGCTTTTCTCCTGCCCATCCGTGTAAAAACACCCCCAAGCAAGCTGCTTCAAACACCTCATACCTTTGAGACATCAAGGCTCCTATCACCCCAGAAAGCACATCCCCTGTGCCTCCCTGAGAAAGCCCAGGCACATCCCAGACAGAAATCCCCTCTCTTCCGTCAGGGGAAGAAATCACCGTATGTGGTCCCTTTAGCACCACCACCGCACCTGTCATCTCAGAAAGCCTTTTAGCTGAGGTTAAAGGGTCTCTTAAAATCTCCTTCTTAGAAATTTTAAGCAACCTCTCAGCCTCTCCTGGATGAGGGGTAAGGACCTTTGGACAGGGAAGCTCTTTAAGTCTTTCAGGGTTTTCAGAGGCTATGGTTAACCCGTCTGCATCGATCAACACCGGAACCTTGACCCTTTCTAAAAGCTCCCAGAAAAGCCTTTTTACCTCTTCCCCTAACCCAAGTCCAGGGCCTACCACCAAGGCGGTTTTCTTTTCGCAAAGGTCAAGCAAGGACTCAAGATTGGCATAACTAACCTCTCCTCTCGGGCCTTCTTCAAGCCCTGCAGTCAGAGCTTCAGGTAGCATAGATGCATATACCGGCTGAAGACTCCTGGTTGAGGCCAAGGTCACAAGCCCAGCCCCTGCCCTTAAACCACCCAATGCCGAAAGCAACCCAGCCCCACTCTTACCCTTGCTTCCTGCTAACACAAGAAGATGTCCAAAAAGCCCTTTATGGGTATAACCTTTACGCGGCCTGAATACCTTTTTGGCCCACTCCAAATCTATCAAATACCTCTTAGGCGCCTTCTTTTCCACCAAAGGTTTGAAAAACCCAATAGGACAAACCTTAAGCCTTCCCACATACTCTTTTCCCGGATAAAAAAACTGTCCTACCTTGGGTAGCTCAAACGTAACGGTAAGGTCTGCCTTTACAGCTGTTCCAAGCACCTCACCTGTATCAGCACACACCCCAGAAGGCATGTCTACCGCAACCACCTTACAACCTCTGGTTTCTCGATAAAGGTTTATTTCCTCAACGATGGCAGCCAGATTTCCCTCGATAGGCCTTTTAAGCCCTGTCCCAAAGATGGCATCCACCATTATCTCAGGAGAAAAATCATAAAGTACCTTTCTAAACTCAACGATATACCCCACCTCTTCTGGCATAAAACCTAAGTTTTCAAGGACCTTAAGGTTGGTCAAGGCCTCTCCCTGATAGGTTTCTTTTTCTGCAAGAAGTACCACCTCGACCTCATAGCCAAGGTTTACCAGGTGCCTGGCACATACCATCCCGTCTCCACCGTTATTTCCTGGCCCGCACACCACAAGCACACTGCCGTAGGTTTCTACCGGATAGGCCTCAAAAATAGCCTCAGCCACAGAAAGCCCCGCCCTTTCCATCAACACCTCAGCCGGAACCCCTACCTCTTTTATAAACCATTCGTCGAGAGCCTTCATCTCAGAGGCCTTTACCACCTGCATAACCCTACCCCTCTCCTATCCAGTTATTACTACCATACATACCACATAATCCTTTTCATGAGAAAGGCTAACCAGACAATCCTTTCCGCCTCTCTCTCTAAAAACCTCTAAAGCCCTACCTTCTATCTCTATGAACGGCTTTCTTGTTTGAGGGTCTCTAAGAAGGCTTATTTCTTGCCAGGCAAAGGGTTTATACCCACCTAAGGCCTTGTAAAAGGCCTCTTTAGCCGCAAAGCATGAAGCTAAATAGACCGGGGTATCTTTGCGTTTTAACGCTAAGGATACCTCTTTAGGATGAAAGACCTTCTCTAAAAAACGTTTTGGATAGGCAGAATAAATTTTCTCTATCCTTGGTAAGTATACTAAGTCTACCCCTATACCAAGTAGGTTCATCTAAGATTCTTAAGTTTTTCTATAAGTTCGAGCCTGCGCTCGTGTCTTCCTCCTTCAAAGGGTGTTTCTAAAAAGGTTTTAACGATCTCCACCGCCATCCCGTCCCCAATCATCCTTCCGCCAAGGACAAGCACGTTGGCATCGTTGTGAAGCCTTGCCATCTTGGCAGAAAAGGGCTCATGACAAAGGGCAGCCCTTATCCCAAAAAACCGATTGGCCACAATACTCATCCCTATCCCTGTCCCACAGATAAGGATAGCCCTTTCCACCTCACCCTGTAGCACCTTTTCTACTCCCTTGACCCCATACTCAGGATAATCCACCGCCACATGAGAATAACACCCTACATCTACCACCTCATGCCCTTCTTTGGCTAAAAAATCTTTTATCTTTTCTTTTAAAAAATATCCTGCATGGTCTGAAGCAACGACAATCTTCATAGTTTTATTTTCCCTCCCATTTTTTAAAAACCAGCGTGGCGTTGGTGCCTCCAAAACCAAAGGCATTTGACATGGCTATCCTGATGTCTGCCTTTCTTGCCTGGTTAGGCACATAGTCGAGGTCACACTCAGGGTCTGGGTTTTCAAGGTTGATCGTAGGAGGTGCTATCCCCTCATAAACAGCCATAACCGTTAAAACCGCCTCAAGCCCACCAGCACCACCAAGAAGGTGTCCTGTCATAGACTTGGTGGAAGATACCATAAGCTTGTAGGCATGTTCACCAAAAACCTTTTTTATGGCCTTGGTCTCTGCCACATCATTAAGGGGTGTGCTTGTGCCATGGGCGTTTATGTAGTCTACCTGTTGAGGCAAAATCCCTGCGTCCTTTAACGCAAGCTCCATACACCTTGCCGCCCCTTCGCCGTCAGGAGAAGGTGCGGTCATATGATAGGCATCTGCGTTTAACCCATAGCCTATCAGCTCTGCATATATCTTGGCCCCTCTTTTTAAGGCATGCTCAAGCTCCTCAAGGACTAAAATCCCACATCCTTCTGCAATCACAAACCCATCCCGGCTGGCATCAAAAGGCCGGGAAGCCCTTTCAGGCTCATCATTTCTGGTAGAAAGGGCCTTCATCACCGAAAAACCTGCTATGGTCAAGGGGGTGATCATGTTCTCTGTCCCCCCACAGATCATGATGGTTGCCTGCCCTTCTCTTATCAACCGATAGGCCTCTCCTATCGCATGGTTGCCTGCTGCACAGGCGGTACACACCGCAAGGTTAGGCCCTTTGGCCCCAAAGTTGATGGCCACCTGACCTGCTGCCATGTTAGGTATGATCATCGGGATAAAAAAAGGACTCACCCTTTTATATCCCTTTTCGTCAAAAATACGGGTGTAATATTCTACCTGACCTACTCCACCCATCCCTACCCCGATAACTGAACCCACCTCAGGCCCAAGGTCCTCTAAAGGAAGACCTGCATCCTCTAAAGCCATCTTGGCTGAGGCCAAAGCATATTGAATAAAGGTATCTATACGAGATACCAGCTTGGAAGACATAAACTCTTCTGGTTTAAATCCCTTTACCTCACCAGCAATCTGGCTGGGAAGAGAAGACGGGTCAAACTTGGTAATCCTGCCGATACCAGATTTACCTGCCTTGATGTTTTTCCAGGTCTCTTCAACCCCTATCCCAAGAGGGTTAACCGTCCCAAGACCGGTGACTACTACCCTTTTTCTCACGATTAATCCCCTAAAATTTTTAGTTTCCTACCTTGGCCTTTACATAGTCTATAACATCCTGCACGGTTCTTAACTTTTCGGCATCCTCGTCAGGCACTTCCATACCAAAGGCCTCTTCCATAGCCATAACAAGCTCTACCAAATCAAGGGAATCAGCCCCTAAGTCCTCGATAAAAGAAGCCTCTGGTTTGACCTGATCTTTAGAAAGATTAAGTTTTTGAGCGATGATGTCAATCACCTTTTCTTCTATAGACATAAAAAGCCCTCCTGTTGCAAGATTTTCTCTAATTTTTACCAGATTTTTTCAAAAAAACAAGATAAGCCTGCCAAAAATACCAAAAAAGACCAGCTAAACCCCAGACAACAAGCGCCGGAATCCCTAACATAAACCCCTTTCTAAGCAAGGTCTGAAAAAACAGAAAATACACCAAATTCAAAAAGAAAAGCCCTATGCCTAAAAAGGCCCCCTTTTTCCAGTCGTTTGGCACAAAAAACTTTAAAAAGGCAAAAACAGAAAACACCGCAAGTAAAAAAGGCACAAACAAATAGAACCCTTTAAGAAATAGCTCAGCCACCACCTCCTGATAAGGGCTGTTTATCTTGGCTAAAAACCTTGCCCTTTCTATAAGCTCTGGGATAGAAAGAAAATAGACAGGCTTTTTTACCGTGGTTAAGGTGTCAGGCTCAAAGGAAAACCGGTAAGAAGCCTGAGGCAAAAACTCAGGAGAAAACCCCTTTTCCCTCCTCTGTTGCACCACCTCTTTCAACACCCACCTTCCCTGACTATAATACCCGCTTTCTGCCCAGAGCAGACTTAAAACCCTTTTATCCTTATCATAAACCACAACCGTAATCTCACCCAGGTATTCCCCTTTGGGCTCAAGAGGCTTGGCTATTAGATAACAGTCATCCCCTGTAAAAAAAATCTGGTCTCCAAAAACTACCTGCTGTTTCTTTTTGCCAGCGATCTTATACTCCCAGGTATAAAGGGCATTAAACGTGGCATAAGGCAAAACAAGGTTAAGAAACACCCCTCCCAAAATCCCTATGCCTAAAAGGGCCTTTCCTGTCTCTCTTAGCAACACCCCCTTAGCCACACCTAAAGACAAAAAACCCATAAGCTCGTTGGTCTTAGCCCATATAAAAAGGGTTAACACCCCAGAAAGCCCTACCACAAACGGGAAAACCTCATAAAGGTTAACCAGGTTCTTCCAGAAGATATACCTTCCAAAAAGATAAAAAGGCTTGCCAAACTTAAGAAAATCCCCTAACCTCTCAAAAAAGTCTATCACCAGATAAAAACCAAGAAAGATAAAGAGTGACACCAGAGAAACCCTGAAAACCTCTTGCCATACATAAAGTTGATAAGTCCTTGGCTTAAGCCTCATAGGTAAACCTGATGACGTTTCTTTTTAAACAAAAACCAGGCCTCTAACCCCACCAGAACCCCAAACACCAGATAAAACCCTGCAAAACTTACCACCGGATAGACCCTTCCGTTTTCAGCCAGAGAATGGCACAGCTGATACCCCACATAAAACACCACATAAAGGGCTACCGCGGTGAAAAACACCAGAAACCGGTTGTGGGTTTTCATAAAAAAGGCCGTCAAAAACCCCTGAAAAACCACCAGAAACAAACTTAACGGATAGAAAAACCTGTCCCAGTATTCGGTAAGATATCTAAACCACTGACCCCTGTTTTTCTCAACCTCCTTTAACCTTGCCTTAAGCTCTGGAAAACTAAGCTCCCCCCTTCCAAACTCAACCATTTGCTCACCTTCTTTTACCACCAAAAAAAACTGATACTCCCCAAACCTGAAAACCTCAACCGTTTTGTCCTTACCCAGAGAAAAGCCCTCCCCCTGATAAAGGGTAAAAACCCCTTCCTTAGGCTCTAACCTTCCTTTTTCTGCCAAAAAAACCTGCTTTTTTTCAGCCCCCTTTTCCACAAGAAACACCCTCTCAAACTCGTGTGCTTTATCCTGCTTTTTTGCCTTTTCCACATAGATTACATGGTTTTCTCCCAGAGGGATAGCCCGTTTTTCTGGCAAAGGCTCTTCAAACTGCCTTTTGGTAAGTTCAAACCTCATCGTTTTCTGTAGCTTTTTGGCATAAGGTACCAGCCAGAAATGGGCCAAAAAAAGCAGCACAAAACCTAAAAGCATAAACACACACAAAGGTTTCAGAAAATCGCTAAACCTGAACCCCAGACTAAAAAATCCCAAAAGCTCCCGGTCCTCCTTAAACCTGTGGACCCCAAACATCACCCCTAAAAAAACAGAAAGAGGCAAGATAAAAGAGGTAAGCTGAAGAAAAAGGAGCCCAAAGTTTAAAAACACCTCTTTTAAACTCGGGTTAAGCTCAAAAAACTTCTGAAGCCCAAAGATGCCCTTTACCAGGGTGATGATAACACTAAAAAGAAAGAAAAAAACAGAAGTATAAAACAGATATTCTCTAAGGTGATACCGAAAAAAGGTCTTCATCCTTTCTATTTTATAACCTTTTTGCCGATTTTAAAATAGCAAGGCTAAAAATCTAAAAAGCCTCTCTCCCAAAGCCTTGCTAAACTAAAAGGGTAGCCTATAATAAGCCTATAATAAAAAGAAAAAAAACTGATGGCTTTTATCAGGGTTGCCCTTTATCTGCACGTTCCCTTTTGTGTAAAAAAGTGTCCTTATTGCGACTTTTATTCTCTTCCACATGTCCCTTCATCTGAAGAGGAAAAAACCTACCTTAAGGCTGTAAAGACCGAGGTCTTATACCTCAAAGACTTTGTGGAAAAAATTTCAGAAACCGAGCTTAACATCACCACCTTCTATGCAGGAGGAGGCACCCCTTCCCTTCTGTCACCAGGGTTTTATCAGGAGTTCTTTGAGTTTCTTTCCTCTCAGTTTAGGTTCACCCCGGTTGAGTTAACTCTTGAGGCAAACCCTGACACCATAACCCCTGAAAAACTAAAAGGTTTTGTTGAGACCGGGTTTAACCGGCTGAGCTTAGGGGTGCAAAGCCTTTCAGAAAAAGGGCTAAAAACCTTAAAAAGAACCTATCAGCTTAAAACCGCCTTAAAGGCCCTTGACATCGCCTCATCCCTTTTCTCAAACCTTTCTGTAGACTTTATCTTTGGATGGAAAGGCCAGGGACTAAAGACCTTAGAGGAGGAGATAAAAAAGGCCTTAAGCTTTTCTCCTACCCATCTCTCCTTTTACGAGCTAACCCTTGAGCATGACGTCTCTTTTTCTGGCTTTTCCCCTAACAAGCCGGTAGACCTTTTCTACCGGTTTATAGAAGATACCTTAGAATCCCAGGGATATGTGAGATACGAAATCTCAAACTATGCAAAACCAGGTTTTGAGTGCAAGCACAACCTCTTTTACTGGGAGGTAAAGCCCTATGTTGGGCTTGGGCCTTCTGCGGTTTCCAGGATAGCAAACCTGAGATGGCAAAACCCTCAAGACCTAAAAGCCTATGTAGAAACCTTGCTCAACCAAAAAAAACTTCCCCTAACCCCTTTAGAAACCTTAAACCCCCTTGAGTTTGCCAAGGAGTATGTTTTCATGGGACTAAGGCTGAAAAAAGGGATTGACCTCAGGACCCTGAGTGCAAAGTTTGGCTACTACTTAGACCCCTGGGTTTTAACAAACCTTATCGAAAAAGGACTGATAGAAAGAAAGGGAAACAGGGTTAGCCTGACCTCCCAAGGAAGGCTTTTTCACAACCAGGTGGTAAAACTCCTATGGAAAACGATGGAAAAGGCTTAAGTCTTACCCTGTTTTTTAAGGGAAAACTCAAGGTCTACCAGCCAGAAAAGGGCTTTAGGTTTGGGATAGACTCTGTGCTCTTAGGACATTTTCTCAAGGTTAAGCCTGGAGAAAAGGCCCTTGAGGTTGGGGCAGGGTCTGGGATCATCTCCCTGATGGCAGCCCTAAAACAACCCAAGGCCAGGATCTTTGCCGTTGAACTTGACCCCCTGTTTTTGCGGTGCTTAAGACTTAACGCAGGGAAAAATCTTTTAGAAAACTCGATTTTTCCGGTAAAAGGGGATATCGGAAAAAATCCCTTCAGAAAAGAGGTTTTTGACGTGGTTTTTTCAAACCCACCTTATTTCAAACCTGGATGTGGAAGACAAAGCCCGGATAAACTTAAAAACCTTGCCAAAAGGGAGACCAGGGCAGGGCTAAAGGAGTTTTTAAAGGCTGTGGCAGGGGTTTTAAAAAACCGGGGTAGGTTGTATTTAATCTTTACCGCCTTAAGGACAGCTGAGCTTATGGCAAGTCTTAAAGAGGTAAGGCTTGAGCCCAAGGTGTTAAGGTTTGTCCATTCCTATCCAGGGGATCAGGCAAGATTTATCCTGGTTGAGGCGGTAAAACAGGCAGGAGAGGAGACCCTTGTCTTACCTCCTCTTTTTATCTACAAGGACAAAGGAGGCCCTTACACCGCTGAAGTAAGGGAGATGTTAGAAGGGGTTTAAAAGAGGGATTAAGAAAAAGGTAAAAAAGGATTAAAAACAAAAAAGGGGCAACCAAAGTTGCCCCTTTTTAAAATCTTAAGAGTAAGGCAGGCCTTTGCCTGCCCTGTTAAACTTCCTCTTTAGAACTTCGTCTGGATGTAGAGGTAATAGTCAGTAATGGAGTCTTCGTATTCAGATTTAGATTCAGAAGACTTCAAGAAAGCCTTGGCAGCGTCGTCGTATTCTACCTTGTCAAACCCAAGGGACACCTTTGCAGCCTGGCCTTTGAGGTAGTAGTTCAAAGCCACCCCCCAGCGGTCAAAGGCAAAGTCTTTCTTACCACTAGCAACGCCATCTGCCTCTACGTTTTCATACCTGATGGCAAGGGCTGGCTTTCCAAAACCAACCACCGCATCATAGAGAAGCTGTCCCTGGGCATACCAGAGACTGGTATCTCCTTTTTTCACATTTGCTGCTGTTGTCGCATTACTGAATTTTTTTCCATCAGCAGTATAGAAGTGGCTGTCGTTTAACTTGATGTAGCCGACCTGAAGGTTAGGCACCCAGCAGCCAAACTTCTTCTCAAAGAAAAGGTCTGCCGTCCAACCATCAGCCTCCAAAGATTTGTCAAACTGTGTACCATAGAGAGAATCTTTATCATAAAGTTTTTCCTTATAGTATCCCAAACCTATGGTAAGGACGTCTTTTTTACCAAGGTAGGTGTCGCTTACCTTTCCGTGAGGAGAGGTGGTGGACTCTGGGGCAAACCCAAGCATAGTTGGAGTAAACTCAACCCTGGCAACCCACTGCAACCCTTTAAAAGCCTCATCTTTTCTCTTATCCTCGTTAAACACACCCACGTTATACCTGAACATACCGTTTGCGATGTCTCCATGCACAACCAAACCACCGTCTGCCTTACCGATAAGCTCTAAAGGATTGGTAGAGATATATTTTCCTTCTCCAACAACACCAGTATCCTTACCGAAGATTCCAGTAGCACCTGCACCACCCTTATCATACCAGGCGTCGGTAGGAATGATAAGGCTGTAGGATGAAGTCATCTGATACCTGGTAAAAGGCACCCTAACCTTACCAGCCCTTACCTGAAGCTCAGGCATAAACACAAAGTTAACCCCACCTTCTGCTAAACCTACCTTGTTGTCTTTAGCATATCCACCAGTCTCTTTTCCATAAGCACCTGATGCGTTCCACTCCCCATAGAACTGAACCATCTTGCTTACCTGACCGGAGATGTAAAAACGAGAATCCTTGATGTCAAAAACATTCTTTTTCCAATCGTCAGTGCCACCCTTTCCTCTTTCATCAAAGTTCTGATACATAATCTTCATGTTGTAACCAAAGTCTGCAAAGGTGTCTTCATCGACCTTGATCTGAGCAGCCTGGCTGGTAACGGCATAGCCCAAAACCAACGCACCTGCCACACCTAAAACCTTCCATCTTGCTACCTTCATGCCACACCTCCTTTATTTTTTTTCTTTTTTAAACCCTAACTTTCAAACCCTTAAAAAACAAACACCTCGTTAAAAATTAAACATAAAACCTCGTTTTGTCAACCCTGTAAAAACCAAACCTTCTTCCTAACCCTACATCCTTTCAAAGAACAGATAACATTCCATACCTTGCTTTATACTACACACAAGAGATTTTGTCAAGAAGCATTTTAGCAAGTTTTCCTTAAATAATCCCAAAAAATATCTTTTAAAAACTATTATACTTATCATTCTTCCTTTTTTGCCAAAATAAACCTTTTTTCTTAAATTTTTAGCCATATCTATTTTTAGATTAAGAAAAATTGAGGGGTTCAAGCCTTATGCCTTTTCCCCAAACAAAAAGTTTTTCTCCCAAAACCCCCACAACCCCCAAAATCCCTTCCACCTTCCTGGCCTGATTTAAAACCTTATCCACATCTCCTTCCTCTCTAAGAAGGTTCCCCAGAGCTGTGGCCAAGGCATCGGCTATCGAGGCCTTTTTATGGATAACCGTTATAGCGTCAGCCTTGCCAAAACTTAAACTATGCCCGATCTTGCCTGATGAGGTGCAAACCCCACAGGGCATAAACCTGGCAGGCACAACCACACACACCCTGTTAGAAAAGGGAGAATCAATGCCAGCAAACAAACAAACCCTTGCCTCCTTTTTCAACCACAAAAACACATCTCCCCCGTTTTCTACCACCACCTGAGAGCTAAGCCCTCTCTCCAGGACAGCCCTTCCCACCTTCTCAGCAATCACCCCAGCCACCGCCGCCATCGGCCCAACCCCTGCCACCCTCCCTGCCAGAAGCATCTCCTTAACTATGTCTGGAGCCTCTTCGTCAACAGGCAAAGGACTCAGACTCACCAAAAACTCAGGATGCCCAAGGACATAAGACTCAAGAGGAAGCCTTACCTCCCTCACAATCCTTCCCACCTCTAAGCTCAAATCCCTTTCTGCCAGAACCAGAAGGTCTGTCTGCCTGTAAACCACCCGGAACTTACAAAGGTCTGTGGCAACTAAAGTGCGATAAAAAGGAACCTGACCGTAAGGGTCTAAAGAAGCCTGTTTCCCTTCCTCCTGACCTTGGCTCATAACCCGGGAGAAAAACCTCGCAAAAAGATTTAAACCTTTTTATAAACCTTTTCCCAACCTCTTCAGGCAACTCTTCTTTTAAGGCGCAAGCAATATACCTTACCTTCAAAAAGAATAAAAGTCCTCCCCGGAAACTGAGTTTATCACCACCGCAGGAAAGTCCCTTACCTTTATCCTGAAAAAGGCCTCTGGCCCAAGGTCTTCCCAGGCGATAAACTCCAGTTTTTCTACAAACTGAGAGAGAAAGGCCCCTGCCCCTCCAAAGGTTGCAAGATAAACCGCCTGATGCCTTTTCATAAGCTCTACCACCTCAGGGCTTCTTTTACCCTTTCCGATGGTTGCAGCAAGCCCAAGAGACAAAAAAGCCTCCATGTAGGCATCCATCCTGCCTGAGGTAGTGGGTCCGCAAGCCCCTATCACCCTTCCCTCTGGTGCAGGGGTTGGACCCACATAATACATCGCCTGGTTGGTAAAATCAAACTGAAAACTTCCTTCTCGTAAAGCCTTAAGGATCCTTCGATGGGTAGCATCCCTTCCACAGAGAATCCAGCCAGAGATAACCACAGGCTCACCTGGCAAAAGTTTCTGCAAAACCCTTCTATCCTCTACCGGAAAACTTAACTTCTTAGCCTTAGAAAAAACCTGATTAAACCACCTACCCATCTCTCACCCTTAAAAACATCCCCTATCAACCTTACTTAGGTTAAAAAAACACCTAACCTTAAAAACTTAAGGCTCAAAAATCTAAAAAAACCAGGGGCCAAACTAAGGCCTTAGCAACAGCCGGCGGTAATCGTTTCCACCAGCTTTTTCTTATCCTTCTCAGTCTCAACCCTCAACAGGTCTCCCAGCTTGACCTGTCTAAGCAAGCATTCGATGTACTGCCCGATCTTTTTCCAGATAGGATAAGCCACACATTCCTCCACATCCTCACACCCCTCTCCCGGGTCGATGCAGGAGGCAATACAAACAGGCCCCTCAAGAGGCTCAAGGATCTCGTAAAGTGAAACCTCGTCTGGATGCTTTCTTAAAACATAACCTCCCCCAGGACCACGAGAAGACTTGATAAGCCTTGACTGACGCAACCGGTTTAAAATCTGGGCCAAATAAACCCGGGAGATGTTTTGACTGGCAGAAATCTCCTCCAACGTCACCCCATTAGGATAAGCCTTGGCTATCTCATACATCGCCCTTACCGCATACCTGCCCTTGGTTGAAAGCTTAAACATAATCCATCACCCCTTTTAAGTTTGTTTTTAATCTATTTAAATATACTTAGCTTATTTTAATATAAAATTTAGTTATTACAAGATATTTTTTAAAAAAATATATGTTTGGAAAAATTACTCAGAATAAACCTTGCCAAATATACTCTTAAACTAAATTTTTGCAAGAGTATCTGGGAGGGGCAACACCAAGGGTTTTTTCAACCTATAGGATGGCTGGCATCTGGAAAAATTTTTCACAGAAAGGCTCGGGTAAGGGCTGAGGAAAACTTTTTGCTAAAAATTTGGTAAGTTTTTAGGGTTTAAAAAGTTGACAAAAGTCCAATTTTAGGGTATGTTTAATATCAGGTCGCCGGGGTAGCTCAGTCGGTAGAGCAGCGGACTGAAAATCCGCGTGTCCCTGGTTCGATTCCGGGCCCCGGCACCTCCAAATCTCTTTCTTCCTCAGGTCCTGATGCAAGTACGTCCTGTAGCCAAGCCTGAAAAGGCTAACCTTGAAAACTTGGCGGTGGTGCTGGTAAACCCGATGTATCCTGAAAACATCGGGGCTACAGCCAGAGCCTGTGCCAACTTCGGGGTGACAAACCTGATCGTGGTAAACCCTGAAAGCCTTGACCAGGAAAAAATAAGGGCCATGGCTACCAAAGGTGGCCTCCCAATAGTAGAAAACATGAAGGTCTTTCAGGACCTTGAGGAAGCGTTAAGGGACTTTCAATACGTGGTTGGAACCACCGCAAGGCTTGGCAGAAGAAGGATGGTTTATCACACCCCTAAGGAAATAGCCCCTTATCTCTGTGAGCTTTCGGTTAAAAACAGGGTCGCCATTCTTTTTGGCAACGAAAGGTTTGGGCTTTCAAACGAACACCTTGGGCTGTGTGATAAGGTGGTTACCATCCCTACCACAGAGCAGGCCTCTTTAAACGTAGCCCAGGCTGTGGTAGTCATCCTTTACGAAATCTTTCAGCATGCAAGCAATCCTGTCTTCCCAAGACCTCAGCTTGCAACCCAGCAAGAGCTTACCATCATGTATAAAATAATCGAGGCTACCTTAGAAGCCATAGACTACATCCCTCATGAAAACAAGGTGCTTTGGCACACAAACATCCGGAGATTTCTCTCAAGGCTTGAGCTTACCTCAAAGGAGGTAAAGATTATCCAGGGTTTTTGCAGACAACTCCTCTGGGCGCTGGGAAAAGAGATTAACCTTTCCTCTCAAGAAGACAAACCACCTCAAAATGATAGGTCTGAGGAAACATGTCAAAAAGATAAACCTTCTTAAGAAGATAGCCCAGGTCTTTTAAGATCTTAAGGTCCCTTACCAAGGTAGGAGCATCGCAAGAAACATAAACCAGATACCTTCGGTTTACCTCAGGTAGAAACCTCAAGATCTCTTTACAGCCTCCGCGAGGAGGGTCAAGTAAAACAAGGTCAAACCTTTCTCCCTGTTTTATCGCCTGATATAGGGCTTCAGTTGAGCTCATCTGACGAAGGTCAAGCCTTCCGTCTATCCCGTTTTTCTCGGCGGTGTAAAGCCCGTCTTCTATGGCCCTCAGGTCTGTGTCTACCCCGAGGGCTTTGGTGGTCTCAGAAGATATCAGGGCTAAGATAAAGTTTCCCATCCCGCAATGTAGGTCAAGGACAGTTTCGTAATCAAGGCGCCAGGACCTGATGGTGTCCATGATGGCTAAGTTTATCTCCCAGTTGGTTTGCACAAAAACCCCTGGCTGAACGTAGTAAACCAGGTGGTCTAACCCTTTAAAAAGCCTTCTTCCACCAAAAGAGGCCCCTTCTGGGAAAGGGCCTTCTGGATGACGCCCTTTCCTCCAGTAAAAACAGGCCTTAAGACCAGAAAGTGAGGCAAGCTCTTTTAGGTCCTCTTTACCTGGCTTTAAAGCCGTCCAGAAAATCAGGGTAGCCTTGCCTTCTAACGGAGAAGACTCTATCTTTACCCTTTTGCTATAGGCAGAAAGCCTTATCCAGACAGGACTTTGATACAGATCAAAAAGCACCTTGTTTAAAACCTCTTCTGCAAGAAAGCACTTTTCTATTTTTAGTACCTCGTGGGACTTTCTTTTTACAAAGCCCATCTTAAAGGCATCTGCTTCAACATGAAGCCTGAGCCTGTTGCGATAAAAAAACTCCTTAGGAGAGGGCACCACCCCTTCTAATGGTATGTCCTCCTTCCATCCAGCCCTCACAAAGGTTTCAAAAAGGATGGCCTGTTTAAGGCTTAACTGGGCTTGATAGGTTGCATGCTGAAACTGACAACCCCCGCAAACCCCATAGTATGGGCAAAGAGGAGACCTTCTGTCAGGGGAAGGCTCCAAGATATCCACTATCTCAGCCTCGGCATAATCGCCTAAGTCCTTAACCACCCGAACCTTAACCAGTTCCCCAGGCAAGGAATAAGGCACAAAAAGCACCTTACCGTCAGAGAGCCTGCCTAAGCCCTCTCCCCCAAAAACCACCTTTTCTATCCTAACTGTAGCCTCCACCTTAAACCCCAATTCCCTCTGGTTTCACCCCGAAAGGCCTAAATCTTTATTTTACCACGCTAAGGCTTATAAACAATCAAAAAACTTGCCACCCAAAGACCAAACTTTTTAAAACTTTACTCTTAAAAAATTTTACTTAAAATTTAAACTGGGAGAAATTTTAAATCAAAAGGTTTAAAACCCTTAAAGGGGGTGTTTGATGACACGATATGTAGGGCTTGATGTAGGGTCAGGGACAGCCAAGGTAGCAGTCCTTGATGAGAATAAAAACCTTCTTTTCTGGAGGTACGAAAAAACCCACGGTCAGCCTATAGAAACGGCAGAAAGGCTTTTAACCGAGGTGGAAAAGGAGTTTGGGAAAGAGAGTCTCTCTGGGATTACCTGCACCGGAACGGCTGGTAAAACCATCTCCCAGATACTTGGGTGTGCCTTTGTAAACGAGGTGATGGCCCATGCCAAGGCAGCTACCTTTTTTCATCCTGAGGTAAAGACGATCATAGACATCGGAGGCGAGGACTCAAAGCTTATTTTCATCACCCATGAAAGGGGTGTGCCTGAGATAGAGGACTTTGCGTTAAACACCCTGTGTGCCGCAGGTACAGGGTCTTTTTTAGAGCAACAGGCTGCAAGGCTTGGGTATACGATAGAAGAGTTTTCAAAGCTTGCTGTAGAGGCTCAAAACGTGCCAAGAATAGCAGGAAGATGCACCGTTTTTGCCAAGTCTGACATGATACACCTTCAGCAGGCAGCGGTGCCTGACCAGGAAATCATCGCAGGGCTTTGTTTTGCCATCATCAGAAACCTGAGAAGCAACTTGGCCAAGGGAAGGGAGATTCTTCCTCCTCTGGTTTTTCAAGGAGGGGTTGCGGCAAACTTAGGGGTAAGAAGGGCGATAAGAGAAATCTTTAAGCTAAAGGACGATGAGCTTATCATCCCTGAACATTTCAGGATCATGGGAGCGATAGGGGCTGCCCTCTATGGGCTTGAAGGCAAAGCTGCCTCAAAATATCAAGGGGCTGACATCTTAAGGGCTTATCTCAAAGAAAGAACCTATTCTCCGCCAAGGTATGAGGTGTTAACACCTTTTAAGTCGCTTGAGATCTCAGAAAGGCTTAAACAGAGGTTTTTGATAGAAACTACCGCCTCACCGGGAAAACCCCAGGAGGTATGGCTTGGAGTGGATGTGGGGTCGGTAAGCACCAAACTTGTTGCCATAAACCAGGAAGGAAAACTTATAGCCAAGGTTTATCTTCTTCATCAGGGAAAACCTCTGGAAAGCATCAAAAAGGGACTTTTGGAGTTAAAAAAACAGCTTCCGGAAAACGTGGTGGTAAAAGGTGTCGGGACCACAGGTTCTGGAAGATACCTGATAGGAGACTTTATCGGGGCTGATGTCGTAAGAAATGAGATCACCGCACAGGCTTACGGAGCCCTTTTCATAGACCCAGAAGTTGACACCATCTTTGAGATAGGAGGTCAAGACTCTAAATATATCTACTTAGAAAACAGAACCATCTCAGACTTTACGATGAACAAAGCCTGTGCAGCAGGCACAGGGTCTTTTCTACAGGAACAGGCGGTAAAACTTGGGGTCCCGATAGAAAAGTTTGGAGAAATCGCCTTACAAAGCTCAGCCCCACTTAAACTGGGAGAAAGATGCACTGTTTTTATGCAGTCAGACCTTTTACACTACCAGCAGCAAGGACTCCCTAAGGAAGACCTGATTGCAGGGCTTTGTTATGCCATAGTGCATAACTACCTGAATAAGGTGGTAGAGGACAGAAGAATAGGGAAAAAGGTGTTTTTCCAGGGGGCGGTGGCTTTTAACCAGGGGGTGGTGGCTGCCTTTGAAAAAGTGCTTGGCAAACCGGTGATAGTGCCTCCTCACCATGAGGTCACAGGAGCTATTGGAGTAGCCCTTCTTGCTAAGGAAGAAACCCGGGGACAAACCCGGTTTAAAGGGTTTGACCTAACCAAGGTTAACTATCAGATCCAGGCCTTTGAGTGCAAAGAATGTCCTAACCAGTGTGAGATCCACAGGGTAACGATAGATGGGTCTCTCCCTTATTACTACGGAGGAAGGTGCGAAAAGTATGAGGTTGACCAGAGAAAACCTCAGGAAAACATCCCCAACCTTACCTTAGAGCGATTTGAAAAGCTTATCTCCTATGTAAAACCTGTGGAAAAAGAAAAAAGCCAGGACAAAACCATCGGTATTCCTCTTATCCTTCAGTTTTATGAGTGGTTGCCTCTTTTTGCCACCTTTTTTCAGGAGTTAGGTTATCAGGTGGTGCTTTCGTCTCAGACCTCTAAAAAAATCATCAAAGTAGGCTGTGAGATAACCCCAGGTGAGCCCTGTTTTCCTATAAAGATAGCCATAGGGCATATCAAAGAGCTTTTAGACAAAGGGGTTAAAACCCTTTTTCTTCCGCAGATAACCGACCTTCCTCCTGAGCATCCGGCTTTTGAGGTAGGCAAGGTATGTCCCTATGTACAGAGCGTTCCTTGGATAAGTCCTGCAACCTTCAGGTTCGAAGACCTTGGGGTAAAGGTAATAAATCCGGTGTTGCACTTAGGGCGTCCTGCTTTTTTGATAAACCAGGAAGTTAAAGACCTGGCAAGGATGCTTGGGGTCTCAGAAAAAGAGGCTAAAAGGGCCTGGAAGATAGGAGAGGAAGCCCAGAGAGAGTTTCATCACTGGCTAAAACAGAGAGGAAAAGAGATTTTGTCTCAGTTTAAAGAGGACGTGGTGCTTGTCATCGTAGGAAGGCCTTACAATGCCTTTGACCCAGGTGCTAACTTGGGAATACACTATAAAATTAAAAAATTAGGTATAGTCGGCCTGCCTGTAGACATGCTACCTTTAGAAGAGTTAGACAATCCAAAGGTCTTTGAACCTCTTTCGGAGATGTACTGGGAATATGGGCAAAGGTTTTTGCTGGCAGCCCATCTTATAAGGGAAACCCCTAACCTTTTTCCCGTGTTTTTTACCAACTTCTCTTGTGGGCCAGACTCTTTTATCCAGCACTTTTTTGAGGAACTGATGGGAGGTAAACCTTTCATAGAGATAGAGGTAGATGAACACAGCGCTGAGGCTGGGGTGGTAACAAGATTAGAGGCCTTTGTAGACAGTATCAGGGATAAGGTGAAACCTTACGAGCTAAAGAGAAGTTTTACTTTCCTTAAGGCAACCCCCAAAGAAAAAAGGACCATCTACATTCCTTACATGTGCGACCATGCGGTAGCCCTGGCAGCAGCTTTCAGAGCCTGCGGGGTTGAAGCCAAGGTGCTTCCAGAACCAGACGAACAAAGCCTTGAGCTTGGGAGAAGGTATACCTCAGGCAAGGAGTGCTATCCTACCATCCTTACCACAGGGGACCTCATCAAGCTGATAAATCAGCCAGGGTTTGACCCTGAAAAAAGCGTATTTTTTATGCCAAACAGCGGTGGGCCTTGCAGGTTTGGTCAGTACAACAAACTTCATCAGAAGATCTTACGAGACTTAAACGTTAAACTTCCTGTCTATTCTCTGCAACAGGACATGAGTTTTTACCAGGATTTAGACCTTTTAGGCAGAAACTTTATGAAGGTTGCCTGGAAAGGGATAGTAGCGGTAGACGTGCTAAATAAACTTCTTAGGGAAATAAGACCATATGCGACAGACAAACAAGAGGTAGAAAAGTTATACCAGGAAGGTCTTAATCAGATAGAAAAAGCCATAGAAAAAGGAGAAGACTTGGTTTCTGTGCTCTTAGACCTTAAAAACCGGTTTGCCGGTTTAGAAGTTGATACCAGGAAAAAACCCAAGGTAGGGGTAGTAGGAGAGATCTATGTTAGAAGCAACCGGTTTGCTAACGAAGACCTATACAGGTTTTTAGAGGACTTAGGTTTGGAGGTCTGGCTTCCTCCTATCACCGAGTGGATCCATTTTATCAACTACACCTCCAAAAACTGGGCTAAAAGGCTTGGACTTTTTAAGACCTACTTCAGGTATGTGCTTGAAAGCAGATACCTGAGGTGGGAAGAAGAAAAGTTTATATCTGTTTTTAAAGATGTTCTTGACACAGCTGAAGAGTTGCCGGTTGAGGAGCTGATGAAACTTACCCAAAGGTATGTGGACATAAGGTATGAAGGAGGGGAGGTGTTGCTTTCTGTAGGAAAGGCGGTAGAGTATACCCATAACGGGGTTTCGGGAATAGTAAACGTTATTCCTTTTGCCTGTATGCCAGGGAATGTAGTTTCTGCCCTGTTAAAAAGGATTAAAGAAGGAGAAGGGAAAAGGTTACCTGTGCTTACCGTTCCTTGCGACGGACAGAAGTCCCTTGGCACCAGGATGAGGATAGAGGCTTTTGCCGAACAGGTAAAGGAATTTTTTGCGAGTAAAAGAACAGCCCAGTAAACTTAAAAAATTTTATAAAAAATAAAATTAAAAACATAAAATCAATTGTATTTTTGATAATACGCCTGATTTTGTAGTTTTTTGCTGGTTGATTTTTTAAAAATTATGTTTTAAATGTATGTAAGTTGAAAGAGAAAAAGGATAGTGCTTTTAAATTTTTGTTAGAGGTTTTAGCCGAAAGTTTTACCATCGGGATTGCTGTAGTTTCTTCGGTGATAGCAGGAGCGGTGGTAGGCTGGCTGATAGAGGAGAAGCTTTTACATGGAAGGACTTCCCCGTGGATTACGACTATCTTTATCATTTTTGGGGCGATAGGGGGGATTAAGAACCTTATCTGGTATACCAAGAAGAGGACAAAGGACATAGGTAAAAATGATAAAGGAAGTAAGTCCTGAAAGGTTTTTTGGTGAGGCAGAGAGATTAATCCTTGGGCTGGTGGTTGTTGCGACGATTTTTATCCATTTAGTATGGGGTGGTTTGGTGGAAACTTTTTCCTTCTTGGCAGGTGGGATTTTAGGGTTTCTAAACTTCAGGACCACCAAAAAAGAAGGGATTGACTTTGTAAAAAAAATTCAGGAAATCTTTGCTTCAGACCAGAAAAATCTCTATAACAAAGAGCGCCACGTCTACATAGCAAAGATTTATCTTAAACTTTTGGCAACTGCCATAGTGGTTTATTTTTTGATAGCCCATCTTGGGGCTCACCCTGTTTTTTTGATTTCTGCGTTTGGTTTGGTTTATCTTAGCCTTACGGTTTATAGTTTTATCAAGTTTTTCCTGTTTATGAAAAAAGAAAAAAAAGAAATATTAACTTAGGGGGTCAGGTTATGGAACATCCTATACTGTTTTTGTGTCTTATTTTAGAAAAGCTTGGTCTTCCTTCTGGGTTTCATTACTATGAAGAGGCAGCCCATTATGGGCCTTTGGCCAAGTTGCTTGCTCCTCACATGGTCCACAGCTTTTTTGTGTGTATTTTGCTTATCGTGTTAGCCTATATAGGCACAAGAAAGATGGAGTTTATACCAAAAGGGTTTCAGAATTTCTGGGAGTTTGTGATCGAAACCCTCTACAACTTTACCAAAGAAAACGTACCTCACGGTGATGGGCATGGCCCTAACCTGGTGCCTTTGGTTTTTCCTTTGATCGTTTTTTATGCCCTTTACATTCTCTTCTGCAACTTTTTAGGGCTTATACCTGGGTTTATGTCTCCCACCGCTAATCTTAACGTAACCCTTGGTTTAACCTTAATTACCATCGTTTATTACCATTTCTTAGGAATAAGGTTTAAAGGGCTTGCCTATTTTAAGACCTTCTTAGGTCCTGTTCCTTGGTTGGCTCCTCTTATGCTTCCTGCTGAAATTTTTAGCCATATAGGAAGGATTATCTCTCTTTCTGTCCGACTTTTTGGAAACTTAGTATCTAAAGAGCTTTTACTTGGGATTCTTACGATGCTTGCAGGTAAGTTTTTTGCTCCTCTTCCGATCATGGTGTTAGGTGTGTTGGTAAGTCTTATTCAGACTTTGATTTTTGTTCTTTTAAGTTTGGCTTACTTTGCCGGTGCTGTTGAGGAACACCATTAAAAAGAAGCTTTGCCAGGGGGTTTATGAGCCTTCTGGCAAGTGTTTTATTTAAAAATTAAAATTTTTAAAAGGAGGTAGGTTTTATGAGAAAGTGGATGGTTTTAGGGCTTTTAGGTTTGGTGGCTTTACTTTCTGCTAACCCTGCTTTAGCAGAAGAAGTTGGCGCTGCTAAGATGGTTACTGGTTTTGGTTTCTTTGCAGCCATCGTTTTAGCCTCTGGTGTGGGCGTTGGTTTGGCTGCTCTTGGATGCGGTATCGGTATGGGTCATGCTACCCGCGGTGCTTGTGAAGGTATCGCCAGAAACCCTGAACTTGCCGGTAGACTTACCGTTACCATGATTCTTGGTATCGCTCTTATCGAATCTCTTACCATTTATGCTCTTGTTATCGCTCTTATCCTTCTTTATGCCAACCCTGTTTTACCCAAACTCATCCAGATCCTTGGTTTAGGTGCCTAACAGCTATATAAGTTTAGGATAAAAAAGAGGACCATAGGGCCAAACCTTATGGTCCTCTTTTTTGTTTTTTAGGATAAACATGTTTGTAAAGGTTTCAAGCTTTACGGTTTTAGGTATCGAAGCCTTTCCTGTAGACATCGAGGTAGATTTTTCGCGAGGCCTTCCAGGGATTACCATCGTAGGGCTTCCAGACAGCTCTATCAAAGAAAGTAGAGAACGCATCAGGTCTGCTTTAAAAAACTCAGGTTTTAGTTTTCCCCAAAAAAAGATTACCATAAACCTGGCTCCTGCAGACCTTAAAAAAGAAGGAAGTGGTTTTGATCTGGCGATGGCCTTGGGGATACTGGCTGGTATGGAAATAATCTCTAAGGAGGCCTTAGCTAACAAAGCCTTTTTAGGAGAGCTTTCCCTTGACGGAACAGTTAAGAGTACAAGAGGGATATTACCCTCTGTGTTAAAGGCTAAAGAGTTAGGGTTTTGCGAGATTGTGTTGCCTCTGGATAACTATTTAGAAGCTTCTCTGGTGCGTGATTTTAAGGTGGTAGGAGTAACCCATCTAAGAGAGGTGGTTGATTACCTAAGAGAAGGAACTGTGCCTTTACATCCGAAAAAAGAGGTTGACCTTGAGGTACTAAGGTTAGAAGAGGATTTCTCAGAAATATTTGGTCAGGAGATGGCTAAAAGAGCCCTTGAGGTAGCCGCGGCAGGTGGGCACAACGTGTTGATGATAGGGCCACCTGGTGCAGGAAAAACCATGCTTGCCCAGAGGCTCCCTACCATACTCCCTCCTCTTACCTATCAAGAGGCACTTGAAACCACCAAGATCTACTCGGTAGCAGGCCTATTAACCCCTGAAAAACCTTTTATCAACCATCGTCCTTTTAGAAATCCCCATTTTGGTATCTCTGAGGCTGGGATGATAGGAGGAGGAACTCATCCTAAACCAGGAGAGGTAAGCTTAGCCCATAACGGGGTGCTTTTTCTTGACGAGTTTCCCGAGTTTAGAAAAGATGTGATAGAGGCCCTCAGACAACCTTTAGAAGACGGACAGGTTACCATAACCAGAGCCAACTTTACCGTAACCTATCCTTCTAAGTTTATGCTGGTTTGTGCGATGAATCCTTGTAAATGTGGTTATTACGGACACCCTACCAAACCCTGTCAGTGCACCTTTCAGGAGGTTAAAAAGTATAGAAACAAAATCTCAGGCCCAATCCTTGATAGAATAGACATCCACTTACAAGTTCCCTCCGTAGACTACAAGGCCCTACTAAAAACCTCAGACAAACCTCAGATTAGCTCAGCAGAAATAAAAGAAAGGGTATTAGCTGCAAGAAAAATCCAAGAAAGACGCTATGGAACCCAACTTAAAACCAACGCCAAGCTTAAATCTAAAGAAATCAAAAAATACTGTATCTTAGAACCTAAGGCTCAGGAGTTTTTGGAAAAAGCTGCAGAAAAATTTAGTTTCTCTGCAAGGGCCATTCACAAAATACTCAAGGTAGCAAGAACGATAGCTGATTTAGAACAATCTGAGATTATCTTAAAACATCACATCACAGAAGCCATCCAATACCGCAGTTTAGAAAAAAACCTCTGGCAAGAATAGGACCTCTTGGTTCTATAGACACCACATTTATAGGTTTCTTGGTTGTTTTTTAGACAAATTTATTTATAATTTTTATAGATAAACATAAAAAACACCAAGGGGGATTTATGAACAAAAAGTATCTGGTAGCCTTAGGAGTCTCCTCTTTATTTTTTAGTTTAAGTATAGGGATAAAGGAGATGACTTCTGCTCCAGGAGAGCCAGGGATCAAACAGGCTCTTCCTTCATGTGTTCAACCTGGGTGTCACAAAGTTTCAGCCCCTAATGAACTTTGGGGTAATCTTATTTCCATTTCTCAAAAAGCAGGGCTTCTTCAACTTGATACCGGTCAAAGTCTTGACGTGTTTTTTGACGACAAGGTAAAGGTGCTTTACTGGGACCAACCTTTAAACAAACTTAACAAAGGCACCCCTATAAAGGTTGTCTATACAGAAAAAGACGGTAAAAGATATGCCTCTATCATAGCAGTAAAACCTCCGGTTAAGGTCCCGGCAGAAAAAACTATAGGTTTAGAAGAGGTTAAAAAACTGGTAGAACAAAAGTCAGCGTTAATCATAGATGTTAGACCTCCTGCCAAGTATGCTGAAGGACATATACCTGGGGCTATCAACCTTCCTTTGGCTCAGTTTGGGAAGAAACTACCTGAAGTCTTGAAAGATAAGCAAGCTTTAGCTGTGGTATATTGTGAAGGTCCACGCTGAGCGTTAACCCCTGCGGCGGTCAGTGTGGCCGCTTCTCTTGGATATACCAACGTTAAAGGCTTTGTAGAAGGTATACCTGCCTGGAAAAAAGCAGGCCTCCCTGTAGCAGTAGAACCTCAACACATCCTTTCAGAAATTTCTCAGGGAGTATCTTTTGTGCTTATAGACCTGAGGCCTAAGACCTTGGCAGAAAAAGGCTACATACCTGGGGCAGTAAACCTTCCTCTTGAAAAACTTAAAGCTGCTAAAAAGCAATTTCCTAAACAGAAAAACGCTCCCATCTTCGTTTATGATGAAAAAGACGAAAGAGCTTTATCAGCTATCGATATCATTAAAAACTGGGGATACACCAACATAGCCTACATTCCTGGTGGATTAGAGTCCTGGAAAAAAGCAGGAGGTAAGGTTGAAGTAGGGAAACCCTCCTCTAAGATAGTTTATGTTCATAAACCCAGGCCTGGCACCTTCTCTGTGGAAGAGTTTAAAAAACTACTTAAATCTCCTACCCTACCTGCTAACTACTTCATCCTTGACGTAAGAGAAGTAAACGAAACTCAAGAAGGTAGCTTCCCCCATGCGGTAAACATCCCCTTGGGAGAACTTGAAAAAAGATTAAACGAAATTCCTAAGGACAAAACCATCATTATTCATTGTGCAACAGGTATTAGGGCTGAAATGGCTTATAACATATTAAAAAGAGCAGGGTTTAAGGCCTATTATCTCAACGCTAACGTGAGTTTTGAAAAGGGAAAATACAAAATAGAACCTAAGGACTAAAAAACTAAACTTCCAGGAGAGGTTCTTAGAAATACCTCTCCTGGAAAAAGATCTGATAAAAAAGCTACCTTTCATATCTCTAAATTTTAAAAAATTTCTTAGGTGATATAGTTTCAAAAGAATAGATTTTTTCGTCAAAATAAGCTTTAACTGGGACCAGAAAATAGCCTGTTTCCTCTTTTTTGAGCTTTTGCCTTAGTTGAGGACTTATAAAATGAGAGTCTTCAACCAGGTTATAAAAATAAGAATCTATCCCAAAAAACCCGTCCAGAAGATGAGCTATCAGATGAAATATCTTACTAAGATAACCTTGAGGAAGAAACAAAAGATCTCTTATACTAACATAGCCTTCCTGATTTAAATCTTGTATAAACCCTTTTAAGACTTCCAAATTTTTTGTGATTCCTTTTTCTAAGGCTTGCCAAAAATCAGGGTCTCTTAAACCTAAGGTTTCTTTTTCAAGAACCTTAAATTCATCATATCTTACTAATTGATAGGTTGAAAGAAACTTTACCACCTGAGAGAAGGCTAACTCAGGGGTGCTTGCCTCAACCAAAAATAGATGAAAAACCTCTTCTCTAAACATATAACCTAACCTCTTTTAGTTTTTATCCTCTCATTTATAGGTCTATTCAAAAGCAAAAAATAGTTTCTTATACATAGTTTAACCAAAAAACTATTGACAAAAACCTATTTTATATTATTTTTAGACTATATTCTTTTTACGGGCGGATAGCTCAGGGGGAGAGCATCGGCCTTACAAGCCGGGGGTCAGAGGTTCAAATCCTCTTCCGCCCATTCTTTAGAACTTCCTGTTTAATTTCCTCTTAAGGTCCTATCTATTAAACCAAATTTTTCTTAGTATTTTATTGATTTTTTTATTTGTCCAATTTATAATATATTTTATAAATAATTAAAAACTATGGGGGGAAAGATGGGAAAAGTAGCCAAAGACATCATGAATAAAAAACTTGAAACCATATCTGCAGACGCTACAGTTTATGATGCTATAGAAAGGTTGATTGACAAACGTATAAGGTCGTTGTTAGTCTTACCTAAAAATCATGATGATTCCTATGGGGTAGTTACGGTAAGAAATATCATTTTTAAGGTATTAGCTAAGAATCTGGACCCTCATAAGATAAAAATAGGTGACATAGCCTCGAAGCCTGTTCTCTGTGTTCCTCAAGACACCCCCTTAGAAAAAATCTTAGAGATCATGAACTCACATAACATAGCGCGTGTTTTTATCACTGATGAAAACAAAAAAATCATAGGGGTAGTGTCTTTTTTTGATGTTTTGTACAATGTTTTAATAGAACAGGCTAAAAAATAAGAGAGGGTTAAAGATATGCTTGAAAAACTTTTAGGTGGAGGAAAGTTAGAAAAAAAAGCCATAACCAAAATTCAAGAATACCTTAAAACCCTTTGTGCTGCTACAGAGTGTCTAAAAGAGACCTTACTTCAAGAGAGTTTTGAACAAACCTATTGTATAGAAAACCTTGAACGAGAGGCAGACTCTCTTAAAAGAGAGATCATAGGTATCATCTATGAGGGGGCTTTTTTACCTTACATAAGACCTAATCTTTGTAACTTTATCGAGATCGTCGAAAAAGCTTTTGACCATATGAAAGTTTGTGCCTTTGAGTATCGCTACATCTTAAATTCTGACCTTTATGGACTAACCTATAAAAACATAGAAGAAGAATGTTTAAGGATAGCCCACATCAACGTGGAGATGTGTCAGATCCTGATAAAATCCTTTGAGGCACTCTGGACTAAAGATAACATCAGAGAAAAAAATCTTGCCATAAGAATTTTAGAAAAAAAGGTAGATGAAATCAAGTTGGAACTTACAGAAAAGATAAGAAATTGCAAACTCTGTAAGATTACTAACTACTGGGAAGGAAAGATTATGTCTGACTTTGTTGATGCTCTTGTGTCTGTTAGCGACGTCATAGAGGATGCAAGCGATTACCTTTATTTGTTAGACCTTAGTTTAAGGTAGCCCTCCCTTATCTATGATAGAGATTGCCATCATAGCCAGCCTTTTGATTGCCTTTGGTATAGGTTCAAACGACGCTTCAAACGCTCTTGGTATCTCGATCGGAGCAGGAATAATCCGGTTTAAACGGGCTGTGCTTCTTTTTGGAGTGCTGGTTTTTCTTGGAGTCTTACTTAACGGAGATAAGGTGATGAAAACCGTAGGTAAATCCCTTGTAGAAACCACCCCCCTTAGTTTAAGCCTCTCGCTGCTGTTATCGGCATTGTTGATACTTTTTTCCAACTGGAGAAAACTTCCTCTATCTACCCATCAGGTTATCATAGGAAGCCTTATCGGTAGTGGTTTGGCTCTAAAACTCAGTGTTAATGTTTTTTCTTTAATAAAGATAGTGGTTTCCTGGCTGGTCTCACCTATAATAGCCTGTTTAGTAAGCTTTTTTCTATACAAACTGGTGATCAGGGTTACTTCCAGGTTGCCTTTTTTTAGGATAGAAAACCTTTTAAAGATGTTCTTATTAATAAGTTCTTCCCTCATCTCTTATAATACCGGAGCTAATGAATTGGCAACAGTCCTTGGACCGGTGATGTATACAGGATTAAGCTTAAATAAAATATTCCTCTATTTTATCGCCTCAACCCTTATCTTTCTGGGAGCTGTTTTACTTAGCCACAGGGTGATAGAAACCGTAGGAAAAGGCATTACCTCTTTGGATCCACTTTCAGGTTTTGTAGCTCAGTTTGGGGCAGGATTATGTATTTTTTCTTTTACTTTATTAGGGATGCCTATCTCAACCACCTATTGCATCATAGGTGGGATAACTGGTGTTGGCCTCACCAAAGGATTTAAAACCATCAAATTAGACCTGATCAAAAAAATAGGTATCAACTGGGTGTTTACACTTACGACTTCAGTAACCCTTGCGTTTCTGTTGACTAAATTAGTCCTAAATATTCTTTGATAATCTCTACTACCTTAGGAATGGCTGCCTTAACCTTAGGGCTACAATCTCTATCCAAAGTATCTATATCTTCTACCTCTACCCCGATGATCTTTATCTCCTTAGGCATTTCCTCTTGAAAAACTTGATAACCAATCCTTATTACCTCAAAAACCGTAAGACTATGAGTACCGCTGGCATAAACCTTATCAAAGGTTTTAAACGGGTCAATCTCGACTATCGTCCCAGGTTCAACCCCTACCTTTACCCCATCAACTATGACAGCAACGTCATACCCCAACATCACATCTATTACCTTTAAGTCAGTGTTAAGCAAACAAACAGTATCTACCAAACCTTCCAGCTGTTCTACTATCTTATACCCAACCCCATCGTCTTTAAAGTTAGGGTTGCCTATTCCTATAACTATGGCCTTTTTCTGCATAACTTAATTATAAACTACTTATCAAAATAAAAAAGGGGGCTATAAAGCCCCCTTTTAAAAATTCTTCCTACGGAAACACAACTTATTTAAAGTTTCTCAAACTTTTTACCAGCTCTCCGTCCTTGGTGTAGATGTCTATCTGCACAGGCAACTTCCCAGGTAAGGTGTGAGTAGAACAGGCAAAACAAAGGTCATAGGGCCTGTAAGCTATCTCTACCAGGTTCAAAATTCCCTCATCTACCTTTCCTTCCTTGATAAAATTCTCTGCCGCCCTCTTGATCGCTATGTTTATAGACCCTTTGTTGTGGGTGGTTGCAACTATGATGTTTGCGTCAGTTACTATACCCTTACTGTCTGTCTTGTAATGATGAATAAGCGTTCCCCTCGCTGCCTCAACAATCCCTACTCCCTCTCCTAATGCCTCACCTAACTCCTGCCTCACGTCAGGAGCTGTGATACTCTCGTCTGACGCAAGCTCCTTCACCTTCTCCGCACAATGCAACAACTCTATCGCCCTCGCCCAGTGATAACCCAGTATGTTATGCACAGGCTTCCCTCCAAAAAACTCTACCATCTCCTCATACGCCTCCTGCGCACCAGGTGTGTCAAATCCATTCCCCACGTTAAACCTCGCTAGCGGCCCCACACTGTATAAACTCGTTCCCTCTCCATCCACTATCCCCTTCCAACCTAACTTCTTAATGTACGGTGCCTTCTGATAACTCCACGGCAACGTCCTCTCTGCTATCCACTCCAAATACTCCTTACCACTAAACCTACCTATCTCATTACCCTTCGTGTCCACAAACACCTGTGTACCATCATAATAGGTTACCTTCCCAGCCTCATCCACCGTTCCCAAATAATTCGTTACCACCTTGTAAATGTCCCCCTTTATCAACTCCACATACTGAGGATTACTTAACACCAAATCCTTAAACGCCTTAAGCGTAAACTTCCCTAACTCCACACACTCATCCGCATACCTCAGTATCTCCTGCCTTTCCTCCTCCTTCAGCCTCTTGCTCCATCCCCCGGGTATCGCTGCCACTGGATGGCTTGGCCTTCCTCCAAGGATCTCAAAGATCCTAACAGCAGCAAATCTCTTCTTCAAAACATCTCTTCCTACATCAACTCCCACCTTCATAATCAACCCAACCAAGTTCCTCTCTGCTGGAGATGCCGTAGGCCCACAAACAAAATCAGGCAACCCCAACGCATATATGATCTCCATGTGGTCCTCTACATAATGCGCATAATAAAACAACTCCCTCAACTTCCTCGCCGTCTCCGTAGGCTTTACCCCATATACCTCATCTGCGGCCTTCAACGAGGCCATAAAATG